>JAUZQI010000077.1 GCA_030951095.1 Mariprofundus sp.
GCCTGCGCCGTAGCCTTGGCCAGCATCGAATTGTTACTGAATTCGTCCTGGCAGCAACGCGTTGCTGCCATTGAACAGCAACTGGAACAACAGCTGGCTGGTTGCCGGGAATCCGATGTTGTGGCCGATGTGCGTATCAAGGGAGCAATTGGCGTAATTGAGATGCGGCAACCACTCGATGTAGTGTCGGTTCAAAAAACACTGGTCGAACAGGGCGTCTGGCTGCGTCCGTTCGGAAAACTCCTGTACACTATGCCGCCCTTTGTAATTAGCCCGGAGCAATTAAGCCGGGTGACTGCTGCCATGTCACTGGTTTGCGCGCAGATTGAACAGCACGACATATGAGTAGGCAACTGAGCACAAGAAATCATGATCGTGATACAGTCGGCATGACCTATGTTTATCCTGTCGTTTCCCGTCGTGCAGGGGGCGTCTCTGTCGGTATTAATCTGAATACGAACAATGCCTGTAACTGGCACTGCGCTTATTGTCAGGTACCCAATCTTATTCGCGGCGTGGCTCCGGAGGTTGATCTGAAATTGCTGCGAACTGAACTGATCACCATGCTGGATGATATTGTGCATGGCTCATTTATGTCTCAATGCATACCGAAAACTTGTCGAAAGCTGTGTGATGTGGCCATTTCCGGCAATGGAGAGCCGACCAGTAGTGCTGCCTTTGATCAGGTGGTCACGTTGCTTGTTGATGTGATGCAGCAATTCGGGCTGTCGATCCCGCTCCGGCTGATTACCAACGGCTCCTATGTGCATAAGCCACATGTGCAAAAAGGGCTGGTGTATATGGCAAAACATCATGGCGAAGTATGGATCAAGCTGGACAGCGTGACTGATGCCGGTATCCAGCGAATCAATGGCATCAAACTTGATGCCGAACGGCTGTGCCAGCAGATTGTGGCAGCGGCTGAAATCTGCCCGACATGGCTTCAGACCTGTATGGCAGCCTGGGATGGTCAGCCCCCCACTGAGCATGAACTGACTGCTTATATCGGATTCCTTGAAAAATTGAAACGGGATGAAGTGCCGGTTCAGGGTATTTTGCTGTATGGCCTGGCGCGGCCCTCATTACAGCAAGAAGCTATTCACCTGAGCGCGCTGGATGAAGTATGGATGCAGATTACGGCAGAACGCATTCGCCAGATTGGGGTCAAAGTGACTCTATCACTCTAAAAATTCTCTGAAAAAGTCAGAGTATCTGCGCCAGGCTATGGATGGCATGCCAAAATTATGTGCGTAAATACTTGATTTTGTGAGTAAAGATAAAACCACGTTTTTGACTTTACATGTTGAAAAACTACAGGACGTAGTTTTTCAACCTTTCCCTAAAAATCGTCCAGCATGTCTTCCAGCGTTTCTACATCAATACGCATTTGGCCACGACCTTCCATCTGAATGAGAATGCCATCCTTTTTTAGCTGACTGATTGCACGTGAAATCGTTTCACGGCTGGTGGAGAGTTGGTCGGCAAGCAACTGATGTGTGGGCAGTACAGTCGTGCACCAGCCATCATGATCCTGCTGGCTGAAACGCTCGCAGTGATCGACCAGATAGGCATACAGTCGATGTGGCACATCCATGCTGCTGATGCGCTCCAGTACGCGGCTGGTTTTGCGCAGTCGAGCAGCAGTTTCTTTCAATAGCTTCAACGAAATAGCCGGTTGATCAATCAGAAGTGGTACCAGATCACGTCTGCGAATATTGGCAAATTTCGAATCTATCATGGTAGTTACATTGGCTGAACGGGGTTCTTCATCCAGTAAAGACATTTCCCCAAAGAATGACCCCTTGCCTAACAGTGCCAGCACAACTTCGCGGCCATCAACGGAGTAGGTTGATACCTTTACTTCACCATCCAGTATGACATACATCGAATCTCCTGGTTCAAACTCCTGCACGACGATACTTTTTTTGAGTATTTCAATACTGCTGGCCAGCGCAGCAATAGATTCCAGTTCATTTTCATTCAGTTCGGAGAACAGTGGAACTTTTCTCAACAAATCAATCATTTGAGCTCTCCGTTGCGCATCAGGGAAACAGGCCATATGGCGGTCAAGCATTCCCCCAAGTGCGGGCGCATCTGTTGCAAGGCTGTTTCGATTCGATCCCTTGTATCGATGGCTTCGATAAGCAGGGGTAAATCACTGGATAGCGCAAGAAATGACGTTGAGTGAACATCTCCGTGTGAGCCCATACCCTCTATACCACGCACCACCGAAACCCCGCGCAAACCAGCATTACGGCACAGGTCAAGGATAGCTTCCATGGCCGGCTTGCCATCAATTCGGCTGGATTCTGTCAGATAGATGCGCAGACATGAGCCTTCAATCATATAATGCCCTCCATGCCCTGATGATGTGCAGCACCCGTCAGCTTACTGATGCCGCTGTCGCATGCAAGGAATCGCTGTAGAAAGATTGTGGGTACAGGGTTTAAATGCAAGGATTTCAATAAGCTGGGGATGAAAGAAACGCCATGGTTCGCCTGATAAATGATGCTTGTTTCATTATCAGGGATGATTATGTGAAAAAGGCCTAAGGCGAAAGGACGAAGTGACATTGAGTCACGGTTGTTTTGATTAAAAGAAACGGCCTAATGCGCCCTGTTGAGTATTATTAATATTCAACAGGGCTTGTTGGTACCGGGAGCGGGAGTCGAACCCGCACGGACAGTTAAGTCCTCGGGATTTTAAGTCCCGTGTGTCTACCAATTCCACCATCCCGGCATTTTCAGGCTGTAAAGCGGCGGCAATCATGCCAAAGCTAAACAATAGCGCAACAAACTGTGTGCCAGGGACTGTTTACACCTAAGATCCGACATTGACATTGGATGCAGGTTGTAATCATTTGACTCGGGGCATCCATGCCCCTTGCCCCTGCGGGGCGGCCTGAAGTCCGTCCAAACGACAATCCTGCCTTTTTGTGGTTTGTATGACGTTTTGGAAAATCATGTAGTCACCTTGCCGGTGATGAATGATTTTCTGGAATATCAGGCGAATCATAGGGTTGCGGCATGCGCCACATGTCAATGTCGGATATTGGGTTACACTAATCACTCGGCCAAACGAACATTGATTTGGCCACGCACTGGATCGGTGGAATCAATCACTACATCCATCCGGTCTCCCAGATGATACGCTCGCCCACCCTTGCGTGCAGCCAGCCTGTGGCCGGACTCATCCAGCACAAAAGCCCCGGACAATGCCTCTACATCCAGTGAAGCTTCGGCCATGCTGGGTTCGATCTCGAAGAAAATACGGCGTTTGGTCAGGCCGGAAATACGTGCTGACATGGTTTTGCCGACATCCTTACTGTGAAAAAGAGCGGCCAGCATGGCCTGCGTATCCCATTCAGCGCGCTGCTGCTTGCGTTCCTGCGTGGAGGTCTGCGCGCCGATTTCGGCCAGCGTGGACTCAGGCTGTATCTTATTCGGGTCTTTGCCCTGAATCAGCGCTTTTAAGCGGCGATGCACAACCAGATCGGCGTAACGCCGGATCGGACTGGTGAAATGGGCATAGGTTTCATAAGCCAGGCCAAAATGTCCTGCATTATGCGGCGTATATTGTGCCCGTTGCATGGAGCGCAGCACCAGCCGGTGCAGCACATGTGCAAACGGTTTCCCTTCAGATTGCTCCAGTACCTGCTGCACATGGGCTGGCTTCACATGCGCATCTTTGTCTTTCGCTTTGGCTTTGGGAAGGCGCACATACATGCCAAAGGGAGCCAGGAATTCATTTAGAGTTTCAATCGCTTCGCGCTCCGGCGGCGCATGTACGCGGTAGAGCAATGCACACTGTCGCTGTTCCATATATTCAGCCACGGCGGTATTGGCAGCGAGCATCATCTCCTCAATCAGACGATGGGCGATATTGCGAGGTGTTTCGCAGATATCGATAACCGTGTCATTCTCCAGTCTGGCCCGAACTTCAGGCATATCGAGATCGAGCGCACCACGTTGGGTACGCTTGATTTCCAGTTTTCGAAACAGGCGGACAGCATCATCCAGCATGGCGCGAACCTCAGTGCTTTCGATGGCTTCTTGATCACCTTCATCCAGATATTTGGCCACCTGTGTATAGGTCAGGCGTGCCTGCGAATGAATCACCGAGTTATATACATGGATGGAGCGACGCGTGCCATTGGCGTCGAAACGCATGCGCACGGTCATGGCCAGCCGCGCCACGTTTGGATTCAGTGAGCACAGGCCGTTAGACAGTTTTTCAGGCAGCATCGGAATCACTCGATCCGGGAAATAAAATGAATTGGAGCGATTCAGGGCTTCCTGATCGAGCGCTGATTTCGGCGTTACATAATGCGCTACATCGGCAATCGCCACCCAGGTTTCAAAGCCTTCGCCGCGCGGCAGTACGCAGATTGCATCATCAAAATCGCGTGCATCCTCGCCGTCGATGGTGGCAAACGGTAAATGACGCAAATCCTTGCGCCCTGTCATATCGCTCTCCACGACTGTATCCGCGAAATGAGTTGCTTCGGCTGTCACTGCGGCAGGGAATTCTTCTGCCAGCTGCTGTTCAGCCACAATC
This sequence comes from Mariprofundus sp., assembly GCA_030951095.1. Lineage (GTDB taxonomy): Bacteria > Pseudomonadota > Zetaproteobacteria > Mariprofundales > Mariprofundaceae > Mariprofundus. The sequence continues at coordinate 4,558 of JAUZQI010000077.1, forward strand.
AGATCAATCAATCGCGAAGGCGATAGTTGATCGCCGAGCACCTCTAGGATTTTACCGCGCAGATGGCCCGGCCCGCGCTTGATATCGACACGCACCCAATCGCCATGATGGGCACCACCTGCATCATCACGTTTGATCAGTATCGTCTGCGGAATCTTGCGCGATCGAGGCTGCACAATGCCGATGTTGCTCTGAATCAGAAACTGGCCTACCAGTACAGTCGGCGCATGCGCCACTATACGTACGACTTCAGCCGATTCACGCCCGCGCTTGCGCACCGGTCGAACTTCAACGGTATCGCCGTGCATCACTTCCTGCATTTCTTCATGCGGGAGAAAAAAGCCTTTGTCGATTCCCTCGACATCGACAAAACCGAAGCCATCGGGGTGGGCGGAGACTGTACCAGTATATAAACGCTGATCCACGCGCCCACTGTCACGTCGCGACGGTCGCCTGTCCGGCCGGGCACGGGAAGCATTGCGGTCACGTTTGTCATCCTGTTTGTTCCCTTGTTTTACCGAGTCCCACGGGCTTGCTTTATCGGATGTGGTTTTGCGTTCGGGCTTGCGCGAACCGCTCCCCCATGGCGACTTTTCCGATGCTATTTTCTGATTTTGATGCTTGCTATTCTTTCTTGACACGATGTGACCCCAACCTATGATTGCGCGCCTTCCAGCAGCAGCGCTGCGCGGGAGTCTATGCCGAGGTGGCGGAATTGGTAGACGCGCTAGCTTCAGGTGCTAGTTTTCTCACGAAAGTGCTGGTTCGACTCCA
>JAUZQI010000078.1 GCA_030951095.1 Mariprofundus sp.
GGTTGTTAAAATCGGCAGCACCTCGCAATGGATTAAATTATAGATCAAACAGCGGCTCGGTAGCCTGAGCCTTATCAAATGATATCCAAATGCTAGCATGGCACAGATGTTGAATCCAAAAGGTGATAAACCGATATGACGATTGACCGTTATCTGATTCGGATCTGGCTGGGGCCGTTCCTGGGTGGGTTGACGCTTGTGCTGGGTGTGCTGCTGTTGGGGCGGGCGCTGAAACTGTTGGGTACGATTTCAGACAGTGGGCAGGCCTGGGCACTTATTGTCGATATGTTGACACTAACCATGCCTTATTTTTTATTACTGACGGTGCCGATGGCTTTCTTTTTATCGATGCAAAATACCATCGCCAGCCTGCAGCAAAACAGTGAAATGGATGTCATGCGTGCATCGGGGCTTTCCTATACACGGATGTTTCGCAGTTTTTTCGTACTGGTGCTGCTGTTGTGGGTAACTTTAACCTACGCGTCGATGATATTGCTGCCGCAAGGCCAACTGGGATTTAATAATATTCTGGCCAAGGTTTATGCCATGAAAGGCGTGATTACTTTTTCACCGCAACGTTTTACGCGAGGCTTCGACGGCATAACCGTCTATGTGGATGGGGAGGACAAGAAGGGCGTGTATCGGGGGGTAATCCTGGAAGATGATCGGGATGGAGTTTCGGTCATCTATACAGCCGAATCAGCCCAGTTTGATATGTCAGGCAGCCAACTCCAGTTACGCATGAACAAAGGTGTGCGTCTTGAAGGCAAGGGGGACGATCAGCGCATGCTGGCTTTTAATAAATATCTGGTGACGATACCTGTGTCCGGGGGTAACTGGAAACGACGGCAATCAGGCGATCATGTAACTATGATGACGCCAAAAGAATTATGGCAAACCCTGGATAAGGGTAGTCCGGGCGCAGTTGCCGAATGGAACCGGCGCTTACTGTTGCCGACTACGGTATTGGTGTTGTTTTTCTTTGCCTTGCCCTTTTCGCTAACTCAGAAACGATCCGGCAAGGCTGGCTCGATGTTTGCGGGGATCGCACTGTTGGTGTTAATTTATAATCTGCAGCTGGTATTGCACAGACAGGTCAGTCAGGGGGAGTTTCCGGGCTGGACGATGTGGGCTGAACAGGGGTTGTTGCTTACTCTGGGGATATTTCTGTGGAAAAGAGCTGAGGCAGACCGGCTACCCAAAATATTTTCGCAGGCAGGCGAATGGGTTTATCTGCTGCACCAGTTCATCATGCATAAAATCGCGCACAGGTTGGATAAAAGCTGAGGCTTGTTATGGAGAAGCCCATCCATAGGTCGCACGGAACAGTGAATGAATCAGGGTTCCCTTAAAGGAGAAGCTGCTTTATTCCGAGTATCCTTAACTTGAAGAGCCACTTGCAAAAGTCGTGAACGGCGATTTACTTCTCCACTCAGACTTTTGCAAGTGGCTCTGAATATTTGAGGTAACACTCAAGCTGTTCTTCCGCAACTGTTTTCCAGTCGCGCTTGATAATGTTTGCCTGGCACCCAATGTTATTTTCAACGGTGCCTGCCCAGTCTCTGATGCTGGCATTGTTGTCCAGTATGACATCTTGATTCAGCTCGGAGGCAATCCCGCAGGCATTGGAAATCACTACCGGCACACCAGCTGCACGGGCTTCTGCAATCACCATACCATAAGGTTCCTGTCTGGCCGGGTGCAGCAGCAGGTCAAATTGAGCATACAGAGGCGTACTGTCTGTTTCGCCGAGCAGCAGGAAACCACCGTCCCATGTCTGAAACAGCGGGGTGATTTCATTCGGATCGGGGCCGGCGACCATAAATATCAGGTCAGGGCGTTGTTTGCGTACTTCGGCCACAATCCGAACAGCGATATCAAGCCCCTTGCGTTTCCACTCCTTGCCGATAAAACCAATGACGCCGCCCTGTGGCGGAACATGACGGTCCGGCCGGGGTAGAATATCAGCCACTCCCGGCATAATTGGAGTGGCTAGTCGAGAACTGACGGATGGGTAATACCGGCGCAGGGCATCGGCAATCAGTGGGGAGTTGGGGATCACCGCTTTTACTTGCGAGCCATATAATTCACGCTTTTCCAGCCAGAGATTGCTATAAATACGGGGTGAAATACGTTGCCACCATGGCTTGTTTTTTACCGTCGCAAAAGGCGGCCCGTGAAAGGTGCTGAACTGATGCACAGCGGTACGTTCATGGCTATGAATAATCCGGTTTTCTTCGGGGTGAGCGGCCAGCCATGCCGAAACCCTGGCTGAGAAGCGCAGATGGGCCAGCCAGCGCGGTTTAGGCCTGACAACGCCCAGTTCAATCACATGAATATGATTTGGTGCCGATTCAGCCAGCAGCTGTTCACACAGGATCGTTACCCGATGACCGAGTGCGGCCATCTCTCGGCTCATTTCCCATACATATCGTTCCATACCACCGACAGGGCCATAACGGCGTACGACCTGAATCAGGTTTAATGACTTCATTCGGGTGGTCGATCCCATCCATTGCGACGCTCGCACAGTTTGGCATAACGGTAAAACACACCTTCAAGATTACTGAAAGCGATCACGAAACCGGCCCAGCCATCGAGGAATCCGAGTTTGAGAATATAGATACGCACAAATGACCACAGCGCTCGAGACAGGGCGGTTGCCATGCCCGCTTTTTTGTCCTGACGTTCCAGTCTGTCAATGCCGAGGGTGGAATAACGATTGGCCTTGTGCAGCACCTGTTCGAGGTTTCTGAAGTGGAATTGCCAGATATCCGACTGCATGTACCCGACGGAACCGTGAATTTCAAATGCCTCATGGACTTCATCGCTGTTGTCGAATGTCAGTGCCCCTTTACGAAATAATTGCGGTTGGCGGTAATCGGGGTACCAGCCGCAATGCTTAATCCAGCG
>JAUZQI010000079.1 GCA_030951095.1 Mariprofundus sp.
GGTGTAAAACATGGTATTGGTTTTGCATTCATTGATAACCAGGCCAGGCCGAGGTTATCTTCGTAGCTAATCTCCATGCATGAATAGGCGTGCATGTCCTCACTTGGCTGTAATTTTAGGTTTGAACGTGTCTTATATTCCATCATCTGAAACTCCTTTTTCATTCGATATCGGCGAAGTCATGCCTCCCCGTAATGCTCAGACTGAACCTGTTGGATGAGATGCGTCAATTTTGAACACCGCTTTGCTTTTAAATTTCTGAGCTCGATTCATCATGAAATCATTGTAGAATCCTGCAAATGGGTGAGAAAGTGCGTTACACCAGTGAGAACGCATGGCGCAAGGCCGCGATGCGGAGAGTGTCCGGTATTGATGATGCAGAATCTTGCCAGCGCAGAGAAATCGCGGAGGCGTATAATTTGAAGGAAGGTATCAGTGATGACGACACGTTGGCTGATCAGGATCTTTATATTCAAGGTAAAATGTCCCTTGAGGAATATCAGAAATACCTGCTTTTCAAGCATTCAAACCCTTGATTCCGTATCACTGATATAATATGCCTGAAATAGACCTGTCCCTGTTGATATATGGCCTGGCGGTTGGTCTCGGTGCTGGTGCTATCGCCGGCATACTGGCCGGGCTGGCCGGTGTTGGCGGTGGCTTGATTTATATGCCTGTATTCTACGCTTGCATGCCAGGCACAACTGCCGGCGTGGCGATACATGTATTCGCCAGTTTGGTCGCTGTGGTTATTACCGGGTTTTTTTCTGCCCGCTCGCACTGGCGGTTGCAGCATGTCGATTACCACATGTTGAAAATATTGCTGCCCGGTTTGATTGCCGGTGCCGGCCTGGGGCTGTGGAGCACATTACACTTACCCGAAGCATGGGTGCTGCTGGCTTTGGCGACACTGGACGGATGGATGGCGTATGACTATGGGCGTAACGTGCTTGTGAAACCGGCAGGCAAAACATCAGCGGCCCTGTTTTCCGGCCCCATCGGATTTATTTCCGGAACCCTGGGTGTTGGCGGAGGAACAATGATAGCACCATTATTGCGCCGTTTTGTGGCATTACGGATCGCCGTTGGAACTTCGGCTGCATGCGGACTGTTGATGGCACTTGGTGCTATTTTGGCCAATATATTGTTCGAGCCCGGATGGCATTATATGCTGGCAGAGCAGTCGACATTTCTGGCCGGTGCATGGTTTGGCATAGCAGTGATTCTGCCCAAAAGTACAGCCTGGGCCGCGCATCTGCATACCGTAGTGCCCGATCACACGCTGCGCATATCTTTAAAGACAACGTTTATGCTGTTGGCAAGCGGACTGTTTGTTGCTGCTATATTATCTGCGTTGTCATAACTACTCGGGCAGTCCTGTCAGGCCAGAGGACTCCCCGGCCGCTGCCACGGGATTTTTTCTTTTGACTCAAGGGCAACCCGCATCACCAGGCCGAGCGCCGCCAGCATGGTGACCAGTGCCGAACCGCCATAACTGATAAATGGTAACGGCAAGCCGACAACGGGGAATAGCCCTGACACCATGCCGATATTAACCGTGATATACAGTATGAATATCAAAGCAATGCCAATACAGAGCAATGAGGCAAAACGGTTGTGGGCACGGTGGCCGATCAAAAGAACCCGCAAAATAAGTACAGCATAGAGCGATAACAACAGTACAACAGCGAGAAAGCCGCCTTCCTCGGCCAATATGGAGAAGATGAAATCGGTATGTTGCTCAGGTAAAAAGTGTAATCTTCCCTGAGTTCCTTGCAAAAAACCCTTGCCTGCTAATCCCCCTGATCCAATGGCAATGGTAGATTGAATCACATGATAACCGGCGCCCAGTGGATCGGATTGCGGATCCAGCAAAGTGAGTACACGCTGCTTCTGGTAATCATGCATGAAATGCCATAATACGGGCAAGGAGGCAATTCCTGTCACAATGGAAATCATCAACAGCCTCCAGGGCAGCCCTGCGGCAATAACCATGCCGGTGGCTGCAAACAGCAGCACCAGAGTCGTTCCCAAATCCGGCTGGATGATGATCAGACCAGCAGGGATTACAGCCAATAACAGTGGCACCATAATCTCGACCTTACCTCTGGCTTCCCGGCTGGAAAACCAGCTTGCCAACACAAAAATCAGTGCCCATTTCATAATTTCCGAGGGTTGAATATTAGCAACTCCAAGATCCAGCCATCTGCGCGCACCCATGTGTATATCGCCGACCAGTGGTACAAGCATCAGTAACAGCAATGCCGCGCCATACATGGGCCAGCAGGCCAACCCCAGTATCCGCAGGGGCACAAAACACAGCATGCTGAATACCAGCATGCCAATCGCCCAGAACATGGCCTGTTTTTGCCATAATTCGCTATCTCCCTGATGTACTGCGGCATAGAGCACAATCATACCCAGTGCCGCCAGCCCAAACAGGCTGGCAAGCAATATCCAGTCCAGAGATTTCAACATACGAATCACGGCGTTTCACCTTTTGAGATATTGACCTGTTGTTTTGCAGCCATAGTTTCAATAATGGCGGCGGCTACAGGGCCGGCACTGCTACCGCCGTGGCCGCCATGTTCAACAAATACAGCAATGGCAATTTTTGGCTTATCGTATGGTGCATAACCCATGAACCATGCATGATCCCTGTGACGCCGCAGCAGTTCATCTTTGCTCAGTTCCTTCTTTTCATTCCGGCGTATTTTCACCACCTGCGCCGTGCCTGTTTTTCCTGCCACTGCCCAAGCAGCTTTTGACAGCACCCTGTGTGCCGTACCATGAGGGTTCAGGACGACGCCCCGCATCGCTTGCTGAATTTTTTGCAATTGCTCTGGCTTAATATCCACCTGATGCAATACCTCTGCCTGACTACCCGCCAATAACTGCGGTTTGAGTACTTTACCGCCGTTGGCAATGGCGGCAGCCAGACGCGCCATCTGTAGCGGCGTCACGGTTAGCAACCCCTGGCCAATAGCAGTAATCATCGTTTCTCCACGATACCATTTCTTGCGTTTGGTATGACTGCTTTTGAAAGCGGCCATCATGTATGGCTGATGGGTGGGAATGATGCCGCGCGCTTCCGGCGATAAATCAATTTGCGTTTTCTCCCCTAGCCCCAACTCATGGGCAGTATCGCTGATTGCCGCCATACCAAGCTGATCGCCCAGCTGATAAAAATAAACATCGCAGGATTGAATCAGCGCCGAATTCAGCGTGACTTTACCATGCCCCCGGTGTTTCCAGCAGTGTAGTTTTCTGTCGGCAAGTTCAAGATAGCCCGGGCAAAATGCACTTCCGTTCGCCAGACGGATGCCATTTTTAAGAGCGCCCAGTGCCGTGACAAGCTTGAACGTTGAGGCCGGTGGATATGCAGCCTGAGTGGCCCGATTCAAAAGCGGCCTTTCCGGATTATTCAGCCACGCATTCCACTGCTCGGACTCCAGGCCGGTAATAAAACGATTGGTGTCGTAGCCGGGCTTGCTCAGCATGGCAATGATATCGCCGGTTCTGACATCCATGACAACAACAGCGCCGGTTCTTTCTCCCAGCGCATCAGCAGCAGCCTTCTGAATATCGATATCCAGAGCAAGTTGAATCTGATCACCCATGACAGGAGGTGCCCGTTTTACAACAGCTACGCGTCTGCCACGTGCATCAACCTCTTCTTGCTGATGGCCGGGTTGGCCATGAAGCTTTAGTTCAAAACTTTTTTCCACACCCGTGCGGCCAATAAATTCAGTGGGCAGATAACCGGCATCCATATCTTTCTTTCTGGCCAGTGATAAATAGCCGATCAGATGCGATGTCAGTTCGGCATACGGATATTGGCGGTAACTGCCGGCCTCGACGTCTACACCCGGCAGGTGGTGCAATCGGGCTGCCAGTGGCGCAACATTCAACCACTGCAATTTGTCATCCAGTAATACCGGTCGGTCGGGTCGTCTGGCCCGTTGAATTCTTTTGTGGATCAATGCGAATTTTGCCGGCGTCCAGACCAGCATCTCAGCCAAAATATTCAAAGTCGCATTGAGATGCTCTACCCGCTCCGGAATCAAAACAATGCGATACGCGATGCGGTTGATGGCCAGCCCCTTGCCATGGGCATCGATAATTTCCCCGCGCACCGGCAACACCGGCACTATGTTCAGACGGTTTTGATTGGCCTGCAGTGCATACTTGTCATGTTCAAACCACTGCATCTGCATAATGTGGAACAATAGCAGCCCCAGCAGCACCGGTACTGATGCATAAAAGAGGAGCATACGCACATCAAAGCGCTGTCGAGCCTCAAGCTTCTTGTTGCGCATATTGCCTCGTCAACAGATGCCATACCGGAATGCACAGACACAATGTCAACAGAGCTGCCGTCAGCCCCCAGCCGGGTTGCAGCAGAGAAAGCACGACAACCAACATCAGCAACAACCTTTGCGGCAAGCCGGCTCCAAGGTGCTGATCCAGATAAATCATAGCCAGCGGTACCAGTGTCACCATTAGAAAACTGGCTCCAAACGACCAGTAGAGCACAACATCATGAATCAGCACACAGGGCAGTACCCATACCCAGTTTTGGCGATGTGCCAACAGGCTGGCCAGAAGCAATGCAAGTGCCCAATCCGGTTGCATCAGTGTGCTTGAAAAGGCCAAATTCAGGCTGATGCCGAGTAGCGAAAAAACAGGAATGATGATCGAAATCATGGTATTTCGTGCAGTTGAGATGCAACTGCCAGCCATGTATCACGCTGCCAGTGCGCAACCGGTGCAGCAGATACGCTAATAAACAGCTGGCCGGGAATCGGTCGAATCCTGGTAATGCGTGCGACTGCAATGCCGGGGGGGAACATTCCGCCAGCACCACTGGTATACAGAATTTGTCCTGGCTGGGGAGCCTGCTCCAGCGGCACAAATTCAATCGACAGGCTTTCACCCTGACCGCGTGAAATGGCTGCCAGAGCCATTCCGGGAATGGTAACAGGCACAACCAGCGAGGCATCGAAAATGGTTCTGACCGTTGCGTGATTTTCCGATGTACTGTCCACAACGCCCACCAGACCTTCACTGGATACAATGACATCATCTCTGGACACATCATCCACCTGCAAGACCAACCGCTGGCTCATGGCTTCCGGACTGCGACCCCGGACTTTGGCGGCATGCCAGCGATAACCGGTAATATCAGAAATTTCGAGAATTTTCCTGAGCTGCCGGTTTTCTTCCCTCAGGCTATTTGCTTCCTGAATCAGGGCAGCCTGCTGCTGGGATTTTTTCTCAAAGGTCAGATATTTCTTATGCAGCGAATCCTGTTCGGTAAACCACAGTTCAGCAGATTGCCACCACTGCACAGGTGCATGCAATGCTTCCAGAGCCGGCCACATGGCCAGCATGGCAGAAGATCCGATAGCAAAGCGGGAAACGGCGTAAAGACTCAGGAAAATAACGATAACAATCGTCCACAGTCTGTAGCGGCGGGAAATGGAGATCATAAATGAGCCACTTGCAAAAGTCGTGAACGGCGAGTTACTTCCCCTCTCCGGCGCATTGTCGAACTGGAATTTCGGAGCATGGAACCACCATGCTCCTCATTCCATTCCAAAAATTCACTCGACGTGGCATTGCAATTCATCCACTCAGACTTTTGCAAGTGGCTCAAATGATGAATGATTACAATGTTATCATTGCACTCACATGCGAGCACGGAAAATACCATTCTGTATAGCCAGCTATTCATTTGCCGGTAACTCGGCAGCAATACTGTTAATATTCGGAATTATACATCTCAATCTGGCACATTCCGTGACGCTTGCCTGTACGATAGTCGAATCCCGCGAGGGAAAAACCATGGATGGTCTTTTTGCAACTTCATCCATCTGAACTACTCCTCGAACAGAACGCCTCGCATACGATCAAGCTCTTCCAACACGCGGCCACTGCCCAGCACCACACAATCAAGCGGGTTTTCGGCAATGGTGACCGGCAAGCCGGTCTCTTCGCGCAGCAGTTGATCCAGCCCGACCAACAGCGCTCCACCGCCGGTCAGCACAATACCTTTGTCTACGATATCCGCAGCAAGTTCAGGAGGTGTCCGCTCCAGACAAACTTTAACACCTTCAATAATCGCATTGACTGATTCGGTTAATGCTTCAAGAATTTCAGAGTCGTCGAGTAGCAGGTTTTTAGGTACACCGTTGATCAGATCGCGACCTTTCACCTCCATCTCTCGCCTGGTCTCCTGCGGGAACGCACTGCCCAGTTGCATTTTGATTTTCTCGGCTGTCGGCGCCCCGACCAGCAGACTGTATTTTCGGCGCAAATGATTGATGATGGATTCATCCATTTTGTCGCCACCTACACGTACGGAACGTGAATAGACGATTCCGCCGTAGGAAATCACGGCGATTTCACTGGTTCCACCACCAATATCCACCACCATGGAGCCGGAGGCTTCGGTCACCGGTAAATCAGCTCCAATCGCTGCCGCCATTGGCTCCTCAATCAGGTAAACTTCGCGAGCTCCTGCCGACAATGCCGATTCCCGAATGGCACGACGTTCTACTGGCGTGGAACCAAAGGGTACGCAAATCACAATACGCGGATGAATTCCCCATGTTCGATCATGTATCTTACGGATAAACTGTTTGAGCATTTCTTCGGTGACCACAAAATCGGCGATCACGCCGTCTTTGAGGGGACGAATAGCCTGAATGCTGTCCGGTGTACGTCCCAGCATACGTTTGGCATCCGAACCGACAGCAAGAACCCTGCGATGCTGCCTGCCGCCGCCTGTATGGATAGCCACCACAGATGGTTCGTTGAGTACAATGCCATCACCACGCACATAAATCAGCGTATTGGCTGTACCAAGGTCAATGGAAATATCACGGGAAAACATCCCGAACAAACGATTCAGCATAGAAAACCCGCCTCTGGAAAACTAAGCCCTCAACGCTAGTAGCAGAATCAAGGCAGGTAAAGGGATGGAGGTTCACATATAGCCATATAGTTTGATAAAAGCTCAAGAACACAAGGTGGGTTTGGATTGGGGTGCCTGTAATGGCGGATAGCCTTTTTTTTTGCGCATAACGTTTATCGTGTTAATAATCAGCGGGCGGTTAATGATCGAGCATTCGAGGCGGTATTTACCGGGATAGTTCATCACCATCAGTCCGAACAGTATGCTTAACAAGCCCTGTCCAGGCGTGAACAGCATGATAATTCCGGCCAGTATCAGAAAAATGCCCAGTAGATTTTTTAGCCACGACAGCATCAGCGCCACGACAGGGTGATGGGTTTCATCCGATATAGCATGTCGCTTATGATGGCTGAAATAATCCACTGGTATACGCACCACAAACATTTGCATGAAGATGCATCCAATGATCATGCTAAGCACCGAGATGACTAAAATCCAGGCTGCATATTCATGAATATAATCAATCCATATCTGCATAAGCTAAAATGTATTGAAACTCTCTGAAATCAATCGCATCTGACGCCCTTGGTTTAAATGGCTTGTGACAACATACTCTGCATCAATCATCTTCACGGCGAACAGATACTTCGAGATCGTTGCCGCGAGACATGACACTAACCTGCATCGCACAACAGCAAACCTGACAGTCCTCAGGATAAAATTCGGCTTCCCCTGTGCGCTCAACCGTCAGTTCATTGCGTTCACCACAATACGGGCACAATACCGTGACATATTCCAACACGTCCATATCCACTATCTTAAGAATGTCTTCATTATTTTACCATGAATTGAAATTATTTTATTCACATGGCGACTATGCCTGTTTATAAGAATGGAGTTATTTGAAGCTCATGCCCGTAAAGGGGACTCGTTTCGTGCATGTACCTCGCCCTCATTTATCCTATCAATGTAACCACTTCACCATCACGTTTATGCACTGTGCCAATCCGATATGTGATTTCACCTGCTTCTTTCAGAACGGTTTCCACTTTGTCCGCTTCGGATTCGGGCAGAATCACGGCAAAACCGATGCCCATGTTAAAAGTGCGATAGCGCTCATCGCGGGCTACATCGGCAAAACCGAGCAGATATTCGAATACGGGTGGAACAGGCCATGCACTGACATCAATAGTGACAGCCAGGCCATCGGACAGCAGCCGTTCAAAATTATCGAACATGCCGCCGCCAGTAATATGGGAGAAACCGTGAATATCGGCACCGGATTTCATCAATGTGTTCACAGTCGGGACATACAAACGAGTGGGGGCAAGAACACCATCAACGGCTTTACAGCCATCCGAAAGCACATCGTTATTCAAATCAGCCTGGCCAAGCTCCATCAGTTTTCTAACCATCGAAAAACCATTGGAATGCGGGCCATTGGAAGCCAGGCCGATAATAACATCACCGGCTGCAATCCTGCTGCCATCGACCATTTTCGGCCTGTCGACGACACCGACACAGAAACCGCCGATATCGTAATGACCCGGTGCATACATACCCGGCATTTCAGCGGTTTCACCGCCTACCAGCGCGCATTCGCAGGTGTTGCAAGCATCGGCAATGCCTTCGACAACGCCCGCCAAGGTTACACCGGCCAGTTTTCCGGTGGCCAGATAATCGAGAAAAAATAATGGCGTGGCGCCCAGAGCTGCCAGATCGTTCACACACATCGCCACGGCATCGATGCCTGCAACGTGTGGACGATCATATTCCTGCAACACTAATAACTTGGTACCCACACCATCGGTACCGGATACGAGTACAGGTTCTTCCATATCTGAAAAATCAGGCTTGAACAGACCACCAAAACCACCAAGCCCGGATAACACTTCCGGTCGCATGGTGCTGCTAACCGCCTTTTTGATGCGGCCTACAAATGCATTTCCGGCATCAATATCAACGCCACAATCGGCGTAACTCAGAGATTCCTTTTCAGACACACTTCTGCTCCTTGATTCCCGTCTTTTCAGATCCTTTCGCACAAAGAACCCACACTGCAGGATTTATGATTTTCCTCTGCGGTAAATACTTTTAACTCTATGGTGATCACACGTCGAGATTGCGAACCTTCAGGGCATTGTCCTGAATAAATTTACGGCGAGGCTCAACAGCATCGCCCATCAGCGTGGAGAAAGTTTCATCGGCATTGACCACATCTTCCAGTGTTACGCGCAGAAATGTGCGAACTTTGGGATCCATAGTGGTTTCCCATAACTGCTCGGGATCCATTTCACCCAGCCCTTTGTAGCGCTGGATGCTCAAGCCTTTGCGCCCCGAAGCTCCAATTTGACTGGCCAGTTCATCGAAATGCGTGATCGGCACTGTAGTATCGCCAAATACCAGGCGAGCGCCGTCATCGACCAGGTTCTGCATCGAGGCACACAGCTTCTGTGCTTCGGAAAATTCGGCGGTTCCAACCAGATCCTTGTCCAGACGGGAAATCATGACACGCCCGTGATCACGGCGCTGGAACTGTACCCAGAAACTGCCATCATCTTCATCTTCCATGATTTTCCAACTCAGGGTTTCATCCACGCGCGTAGCCTGCTGGAAGGCCCAGTCTAATGCACCCATGCGCTCTTCCAGTAAATCACGGTGACGCATCATCTTGATGGTTGTCTTACCGCTCTCGATTAGAAATTTGAGCACCTTGGCATCAATGCGCTGCGACAAGCGGGCCTGCAAGCGCTGCAAACGATGAATACTTCGAATGAATGTCTGCAAACGTTCCCCGCTAATTGCTTTAGCTTTCTTGCTGCTGAAATATTCCTTGCCCTCGCTACCATGCTCCAGCAGGAATTCGAACAACTCATCATCATTGGCGATATAACGTGCTTTTTTGCCACGTGCGACGCGATATAACGGCGGCTGGGCAATATAGAGGTGACCACGTTCGATTACTTCCGGCATCTGCCGGTAGAAAAAGGTGAGCAGTAGCGTGAGAATATGTGAGCCATCGACATCGGCATCGGTCATGATCACAATTTTATGGTAACGCAATTTGGAAATATCGAAGTCATCCTTGCCGATTCCCGTACCCAGCGCTGTAATCATGGTGCCGATTTCCTGACGCGACAGCATTTTATCAAAGCGAGCTTTCTCCACATTAAGAATTTTACCTTTCAGCGGCAGAATAGCCTGTGCCTTGCGGTCACGTCCCTGCTTGGCTGAACCGCCGGCTGAATCGCCCTCCACCAGATAGATTTCGGACAAGGCCGGATCCTTTTCCTGACAATCGGCCAATTTTCCGGGCAGCGATGAGATATCAAGGGCACCTTTGCGGCGGGTCAAATCACGGGCTTTTCTAGCTGCATCGCGAGCTGTCGCTGCTTCCGCCA
>JAUZQI010000008.1 GCA_030951095.1 Mariprofundus sp.
GGGTTGCTGCATCCAGTCCCTGATAGACATCTCCGCAGAAGGCAAACAGTGCCTGTTTGGCATTGTCCGGCGTGAACGGGCTATGCCAATCCTGATAACGCTGCATGTTCAGGTCGGCCAGTTTCATCGAGAGTTTCATCAAATCGGCAATTTCGAAACTGTCCTTGGTGCACATGATGTCGATCAATTCTGCAGCCCTGTCCAGAAATTCCGGTTGCGTATAATCAGCGACGGGCGAAGGTGTATCGAAATCCAGTTTTTTCGCGGGTGATATGGTAATTAGCATGGCCATATACTATGCTTGCTACTGGATTCATTTCCACCCCGGAGGAGTAAGGCTTTGGCAGTCAACACCCATCATGAGACATTTATGCATCGAGCCATTGCACTGGCTAGAAAGGGAATCGGCACAACACATCCGAATCCGCGTGTTGGTGCGGTGGTGGTCAATCACGGCGAGGTGGTTGGCGAGGGTTGGCATGTGCGGCCCGGAGAAGCACACGCGGAAGTGATAGCATTGCAACAGGCTGGAGAGAAAGCCAGACATGGCGAATTATATGTGACGCTGGAACCGTGTGCGTCACACGGGCGCACGCCTGCCTGTACCGATGCGATTCTCAAAGCCGGTATCGGGCATGTTGTGTTTGCTTCGTCCGATCCGAATCCGCTGATGGCCGGTGGGGCGAACATATTGCAGGCAGCAGGGATTGATGTGACCGGTGGTGTACTGGCAGATACGGCGGATTCACTGAATGTCCCATTCTTCCATTATTTGCGCACGGGGCGTCCCTATGTGATTGCCAAAGCGGCGTTATCACTGGATGGTAAGCTGGCGACACGTACACATCATTCGCAATGGATCAGCGGCACAGTGTGCCGCAAGCATGCACATGAACTGCGGGCTGAATGTGATGCTATTCTGATTGGTGCAGGCACCTTGCATCAAGATAATCCTTCGCTGACTGTCCGCGATAGCAAGGTGATTGGTAACGTGCCGCTTCGGGTGGTGCTCTGTTTTGAAACACCGCCATTTTTTTCGGATTGCAAATTATTGTCGGACGAAGCACCGACACGTTTTTATGTGCGCAGTAGCAATGAAGATAGCAAAAGCTGGTCTGATGCCGGTGTGCAGGTGGAACAGGCCGACAATCTGAGATCGATTTTGCAGCATTTGGCCAAAGACGGTTATTTGCAGTTACTGCTCGAAGGGGGGGGGGAGTTGCACGCTGCTTTTCTTGAGGCCGGGTTCAGCAATGAAATGGTTTTATACCAGTCTCCCATCATTATTGGCGGACGCGAAGCCGTTACCTTATGGGATGGAAAGGGCGCGGAAACAGTGGATGAGGCAATCCGGCTCAAAGATGTCGTGCGCCGGGAAATGGGCGACGACCAGATGATTCGCGGCAGGGTGGTTTATCCCGACTAACGCGCATGGACTTTTTCCACCCGGTGGTATGAAACATTACCACCGGGTGGGGAAAAACCATGCAGACACGTTGCTTGTTGCATGTTAAAATCGTTGGGTTGGCTACCGGATTGAATCTCCGGCGTTGGCCTCTGTTTGTACCTCTGTTATCAGCCATGACCGGTTTGGCTCTGACACGTACTGAAATGTTCGGAATCGCCACAGCAGCGGTTGTATTCGCTGTTTTTATAATCATATTATTGGTCTTCAAACAGCGCGTGCCAGCCTTGATGCTGGTTCTGGGGGCGCTCTGGGGCATGGCTGATTTACTCTGGGATGCCAGCCGTGTGCATGTGGATGCGGATTGGCTGGCCGGCGATATGGTGATCAGCGCTGATGTTGAACAGGTGCAGAGTTTTTCAGCTTACAAACGCTACCGGTTAAACCATATTCAACGTCAGGACGGGATACGATTGCCCGGTAAAGCCTTGCTCTATCAACACAGGGTGCGTGGAAACAGGCCGCAGCTTCAGACTGCTCATATCCAGGCTTTTCATATTCAGGCAGGGCAAAGCATTCGTGCGCGGGTGCGCTGGCATGAACCGCGCAATTATCACAATCCCGGTGCATTTGATTATCGTGGCTGGTGTTTCGATCATCATATTGCCCTGATTGGCAGCATGAAGGGATACCCGGAGATAACGGATGCTTCAGTGCCCTGGCTGGAACAGCAACGCCAATCGGTACGCAGTGTTATTGCTGAAGCAGGCGTTCACGATGGAGGCGTTTTACAAGCAGTATTACTGGGCGAGCGATCACAGCTTACAGAACAGACCAATTATGTGTTTTCCGCCACCGGCGCGGCACATCTGCTGGCAATATCCGGGATGCATATCGGTATGGCTGCGACTTTTGTGTTTGCACTGGTCTGGTTTGTGCTGACACGGCGGGAAGCATGGATCATCCGTTTTCAGGTTCGGAATATTTCATTGATTTGCGGTTGTCTGGCTGCGGTTGCTTACGGGACGATGGCCGGCTGGCCATTACCTGCCCTTCGGGCGGCCACGATGCTGGCAGCAGCAACTCTGGCGTGGTGTCTGGCATCGCGCAGCGAGCCGATCAACACCCTGCTGGCGGCACTGGCCCTGATTTTGTTGTTTGATCCATCCGCTATGACATCGCTGTCACTGTGGCTCTCGTTTGTTGCTACAACCGCTTTGTTGTTGTGGGCGGTGAACATTCATCAGGATGAAACACTATTATGGAAATCGCGGTTGCTCCGGGCCGGAAAGGTGCTGATATGGATTTCACTACTGGCCACACTGGCTACCTTGCCGTTGATTGTGACGACATTCGGACGTATTCCGGTTTATACTCTGGCAGCCAATCTGCTCATGGTGCCTTTATATGCCCTGATTGTAATTCCGGCAGGACTGCTTGCTGAACTGGTGGCTCTGACAGGTCTGGATACGCTGGCTGTCAGCCTGATACAGGTTGCCGGTTTTGCCGTAAGTTTGGGGATGAACTGGTTGACTGTGCTGTCAAATCTGCCCGCCGGGCAGTTGTGGGCTATTCATCCGCCTGTCTGGGCAGGTTTGTTGTATATGGTCGGCATGTTGCTGAGTGGTCGGTATTTATTGCAACAGAAGCGATTGGCAGCAGCATTATTATCAAGCTTGGTGCTGACATTATGGCTGGGCTTCATATTGATGGAATCCGATGTTCAGGCACCGCAATGGATTGTCTGGGATGTTGGGCAGGGCGCTGCTTCCACGTTGCTGCTACCGGGCAGGCATGTGATTGTCGTGGATGCGCCGGGTCGAAAAGGCAGTCGATTCAATGGTGGTACCACTGTGGCGGCAGGGTTACGTCATTTGGGATTTACGCATGTTGATGTGCTGGCACTTTCCCATGCCCAGTCCGATCATCTGGGTGGGGCACTGTCGTTGATAAGAAGTCTGAACAGTGTCGGCCAGATTTGGCTGCCGGATGTACCTTCTGCCCACATGGATAACCGGGTTAAATCAATACAAGCGTATGCAAGCGGGCACGGTATATTGGTTCGCTGGCTGGCCAAAGGTGATTCCATTGAATTGGAGAATCATTCACAAGCGGCCAAAGTTCGATTATCTGTGCTATGGCCGCCTCGATCATTCGATCCGACCAACGCCAATAATACCTCGCTGGTGCTGACTGTGCATTTGCCAAACCGTGCAAACATGCTATGGCCGGGGGATATCGAGTCGGAAGCGGAAACTGCCTTGATGAAAGCCGGACTGGAAAAAACCGGTTTTATGCTGATGCCGCATCATGGCAGCAGCACTTCCAGCCAGATGGCCTTCCTGAATGCACTGCATCCAAAACTGGCTGTTGCCCAGACAGGGTTTGCCAACCGTTATGGTTTCCCCAGACCGTTAGTCGTTAGTCGATATCGGACCATGGGGATTGATGTGCGCAATACAGCCGATGGAGCATTGCTATTGCGCTGGATGAACGGGGATGCATCGGCTGAAGTATTGCAATGGCAGTCTGGTTGGCAACAGGGTGGCGGACAACAAGGTGGGCTATTGAGACGCGAGCTGGCTCTGGTGTGGTGGAAATCATTATGCAGAAATGGTTTGTGGGGATGACTTTTGCCGTGTCCTATTCATAATTGCCGCCACAGTTGGCGGTGTCATAAAAGTGGCTGCCGGATATGGAGGCATAAGTGTTAGAATTTATCCAACAGGGCGGCACCGTGATGTATATCCTTCTGGGGGTATCGTTATTGGCGCTGACCATTATTTTCGAGCGCAGCTGGAGTCTGCGTCGTTCTGTGGTCATCCCTTTGTCGGACGTACAGCAGATCGAAAAGGCTGTGGGGGAAGGCGATGTCAAACAGGCGATGCAGATATGTAAAAACAATAATACGGCCATGAACCGTATTCTCTGGGTGGCGCTGGCTAATCGTGGTGTTCACCGCGCTGTCATGAAAGAGATTCTGGAAGAAACCGGGCGTCAGGAAGTGGCACATCTGGATCGCTTTATCGGTATCCTTGGTTTGATTGCCGGTATTGCCCCGCTACTGGGGCTGTTGGGTACCGTGGTTGGTATGATTGAAGTATTCCAGCAGATTTCGATTGTGGGTGTGGGCAAGGCCGATGTGCTGGCCGGAGGTATCTCCAAGGCTCTGAACACGACTGCATTTGGGCTGACTGTCGCGATTCCATCGATGGTTGCATATCGTTATTATGAATCCCGCGTGGATCGTTTTGTTGTCGAAATTGAGCAGCATGCACTCCGCTTTGTTGAACTGCTGAAAGGGGAACGTGTGTGAATCTGCGCAAAAAAAACCGGCCGGAGTATCTTGTTGATATTACACCATTGATTGATGTGGTGTTCTTGATGCTGATTTTTTTCATGGTTTCTACCACCTTTAATGCGTCATCCAGCCTCAAACTTGATTTACCATCCAGTAAAGCCAAAGCCGAACAGAAGAAAGTGGAGCAGGTGACTGTGAGTATTAACGCCGATGGCAGTTTTTATGTACAGGATGAATCAGTGAAGGATAGCGATTTGCGCAAGCGTATTTTGAATGTGACAAAGGGTGATCCGAAGATGAGGGTCGTATTGAGGGCAGATGCCGAGACGCATCACAAACGAGTGGTTTATGTGCTGGATACCTTGCGCGGCCTGGGCATGAGCAAGGTTGGTATTGCCACTGTACCTCCACTGGATGAAAACTGATGCGGATTGTACAGAAATTTGGCGGTACCTCGGTGGGCTCACTGGAGCGCATTCGCAAAACGGCAGATATTGTGCAGGCTGAACTAGCGCATGGAAATCAGGTGGCCGTTGTTGTATCGGCCATGAGTGGAGAGACCAACCGGTTGACAGCAATGGCCCGGGAGGTAAGTGAACAACCCGCTGCACGCGAACTCGATGCGCTGATTGCAACAGGTGAGCAGGTCAGTGCAGCTCTGCTGGCTATGGAATTGCAGCAGCGCGGCGTGAGTGCCTATTCCTACAGCGGTGGTCAGGCCGGTTTTATTACTGATGGCAGTCATGAGCGGGCGCGCATCAAGAATATTGAGGGGAACCATCTTCTCGCTCATATGCAGTCAGGTGAAGTGCCGGTGGTGACCGGTTTTCAGGGCGTTGATGAACGGGGTAATGTTACCACACTGGGACGCGGTGGTTCGGATACATCGGCAGTAGCACTTGCAATCTCTGTTCATGCGAATGTTTGTGAAATATACACGGATGTCGATGGAATCTATACCACTGATCCACGCATCGTGCCCACGGCGTGCAAGATCAAGAGAATATCCTATGAAGAGATGTTGGAATTTGCATCTCTGGGGGCAAAAGTGTTGCAGACCCGTTCGGTGGAACTGGCCATGCGTTATGATATGCCGTTGCATCTGCGCTCCAGTTTCGAGCCGGTGACAGGAACAATGGTTGTACAAGAGGATGAGACAATGGAACGAGCAACAATTTCCGGCGTGGCCTATAACCGCGATGAGGCAAAAATAACCATTATGGGTATCCCCGATCAGCCGGGCATTGCCGCCAATGTGTTTGGCCCGGTGGCCGAGGCCGGTATCAATGTCGATGTGATTGTGCAGAACGTTTCCGAGCAGGGTTATACCGATATCACTTTTACGGTGCCGTGCGGTGATTACCAGAGCACCATGAATATCATGCGCAGTCTGTGCAAGCAGATGGATGCGCGCGATGTGAAAGGGGACGATAGCATCGCCAAGGTCTCCGTGGTTGGGGTCGGCATGCGTTCACATGCCGGTGTGGCCAAGGAGATGTTTGATGTTTTGGCCAATGCAGGTGTCAACATTCAGATGATTACCACCAGTGAAATCAAAATCACTGTTGTGATTGAAGAAAAATATATCGAACTTGCCGTGCGTGCCTTGCACAGCGCCTTCGGGCTGGATGAGGAAGGCAGTTAGCCTGAGCCGGTTTTTAAGCCTGATGTTAAAGTACTCCAGAGCCTGTTAATCAGGCCTCTGCAACAACATGATTGTCAACAAGGTGATTGTGGTTTACAGATACTTTCAGGCACTCTTCACGATTAACTTTAATTTCACGGGGTGCATCAATGCCGATGCGCACCTGGCCACCTTTCACATGCAGCACCTGAATCTGAATATTATCTCCGATAGTAATGGATTCGCCTTTTTTGCGCGTCAAAATTAACATGGTATCTCCCCTCTGACACCTTTAATAGACTACTGAATCGTAAAGCGCAAGTTTTTCCGGGCGTTCTCAGTAGAATTTTCTATTCTTGACAAGATAATGATAACTGTTATCATTACATCCATGCAGAAACTAACATCACAACGTCAAGCCATCCTGAATTTAATTAATGCATCCAATCGGCACTGGGATGCTGATGAGGTGGCTCGCGCACTTGTGGATACGGGGGCATCGATTGGTATTGCCACAGTGTATCGCGGACTATCCGCACTGGAGTCTCAGGGGCTGATTGATTCGATTCAGCTGGCTGATAAAAAGCGTTATGAGCGGGCTGGCAAGGCCCATCATGATCATATGATTTGCACCTCATGTGGTCGTATCGAAGAATTTTCACATGATACTATTGAATCTTTGCAGGAGGCCGCTGCAGAAAAAAAAGGTTTTAAGTTGACCGGGCACCAACTGGTGATGTTCGGTTTTTGCAGGAAATGCACGCAGGAGCTGGACGCATGATTTCATCGATGGTGATTGTATTCAGGGAAATGCTCGAAATGGTATTGGTTGTCGGAGTGCTGTTGGCGGCGACACGCGGTTTGACCGGTTCAAGGTTCTGGATCGGACTCGGAGTTTTCGGCGGTTTGTTGGGTGCCGCTTTTCTGGCTGTGTTCATGGAACAGATGGAGGCATCCTTTGATGGTGACGGTGAATTCATCTTTAACGCGGTTGTGCTGCTGCTGGCCTCGGCACTGATTGCATGGACAGTTTTCTGGATGAGTAAACACGGGCGAGCGATGGGCCAGCGCATGAAGCAGGTGGGAGGATCGGTCAAAGAAGGGGATCTACCCTATACTGCATTGGCTGTTGTGGCGCTGTCTGCAGTAATGCGGGAAGGCTCGGAGGCTGCATTTTTCCTGTTTGGCGCCGCGCAAGGGATCAGTGAAGATGGCTGGAGTATGCTTTTCGGTGGCTTGATGGGGGCGGGTGGTGCGCTGGCCATGGGCTCTTTGCTTTATTTTGGGCTGGTGCGTATTTCGTTGAAACGGTTATTCAGCGTGGTTGGCTGGTTGTTGATGCTGCTGGCTGCGGGCATGGCCTCGCAGGCAGCATCGAATCTGGTGATGATCGGGTGGTTACCACCGCTGGTTGATCCACTATGGAACAGTTCAGCGTTGTTGTCATCCGGCAGTATCTTCGGTGAATTGCTGCATGTACTGGTCGGCTATGATGATCAGCCGAGCGCCTTGCAAGTGATTGTATTCGCCGTTTCACTGTCCATGATGGTGACGCTGTATTACCGTCTGCAGTCAAATGCCGGTCGGGCGGAATCAGCCCCGGCTTAAACGTCAAGTCCGGCGACTATTTTTCTTATAGTAGCTTCGGCAATACAGCGCCGATTCAGATGTACAATGGGGGCGAAGTGGCACAGTCCCTGGCAGTGCTCCGCCGAAGTGGGTAACCCCTGTTGATTCAGTTGATGAAGTAGCTCCGGGCCGCCCCATTCCCTGCATTCAGGGCCCTGGCAAACGCTGATAATGTTTTGTTCTTTATCGCTATTCATGTGGCCATGGTATGGAATTCCCCGTAGTTTTGCCATGAACTCTGCTGATTTGGATAATTTCCTTTGCGTTTTCTGCCAATAACGTGCGGAAATGACTTATGCGGGGGAAGGGTCTTGATGTCCGGGGCTATCTGAATGGATAAACGCCCGTTATGCTTGCCACTATGCGTTATTCTAAGTTCTTTATTCCAACTCTTCGGGATGATCCGGCTGATGCCGAGGTGATCTCCCATAAACTGTTATTGCGAGCTGGTTATATTCGCCGTGTGACATCCGGTGTGTACGATTATCTGCCACTGGCTGTGCGCGTGCTAAGGAAAATCGAAGCAGTGGTGCGAGATGAAATGAACAGGGCAGGGGCGCAGGAATTGCAAATGCCGATGGTGCAGCCGGGTGAATTGTGGGAGAAGTCCGAGCGCATGGAGAAATATGGACCGGAGCTGCTGCGCTTTAAGGATCGGCACGGTCACGAATCCTGTCTGGGTCCTACCCATGAAGAGGTGATTTGCGATCTGGTCAGCCGGGAACTGCGCTCCTACAAACAACTGCCCATGAATCTGTACCAGATTCAGAATAAATTCCGTGATGAAATCCGGCCCCGGTTCGGGCTGATGCGCGGGCGTGAATTTATCATGAAAGATGCATATTCTTTCCATGCCGATGAAGACTGTCTGGCTGCAGAATATAAAAACATGTTTGATGCCTATTGCCGGATTTTTACGCGATTCGGTTTGAAATTTCGCCCTGTTGAGGCTGATACCGGCTCCATCGGTGGCAGTGATTCGCATGAATTCCATGTATTGGCCGACTCGGGCGAGGATTTGATTGCGCATTGCGGAGCCTGTGAATATGCAGCCAATGTGGAAAAGGCCGTATCGAATCGTCAAACAGTGGCGGTCGAACAGGCAGAACTGAAGATGGTTGATACGCCGGTCGTGACCAGTGCAGAAGATGTGGCCGGTTTCCTCTCGGTGGATATTGCCTTGCTGGTCAAAACCATGGTGTATCGCATTATCGGTGGAGAACATGATGGTGTCATTGTGGCGGCCTGTGTGCGTGGTGATGATCAGGTGCAGGAGATCAAGCTGGCCCATGCTGTTGGTGCGGACAGTGTTGAACTGGCAACAGATGCAGAAATTACTGAAATCGGTGGTGTCACCGGTTTTGTCGGCCCGCAAAATCTGTTATCCCGTGTTCTGCTGGATCACAGCCTGCAGGGGGCGACAGGTCTGGTGGCCGGAGCCAATCGCAAGGATGCACATATAACCGGGCTGGATACCGCACGGGATATTACATCGGGCGAATTTTTCGATTTGCGCCAAACCAGAGCCGGTGACACTTGCGCCAAATGTGGCGGGAACATCGAGCTCTCGCGTGGTATTGAAGTGGGCCAGGTATTTGCGCTCGGTACGCGATACACCGAACCGATGGAAGTGCTGTTTCAGAACCAGCAGGGTCAACGCAGCGTGGCAACCATGGGATGCTACGGAATTGGCGTATCGCGCTTGATGGCGGCCATTGTGGAACAATGTAATGATGCTGCTGGTATCAGTTGGCCACTGACACTGGCACCGTTTTCTGTGGGGCTGATCAGTATGGGTAAATCGGGTGCAGTACTGGAAGCATCGGAAGCGATTTATCATCAGTTGAAAGGGGCCGGAATTGATGTGTTGTGGGATGATCGCAAGGAACGTCCCGGCGTTAAATTCAAGGATTTTGAGCTGATTGGTCTTCCACTTCAGGTGGTTGTCGGCGATCGTGGTTTGAACGACGGTCAGGTGGAGATGGGTTGGCGCAAGAACGAGCGACGCTCTGTTCCGGTGGCAGATATTGTATCCGTTGTGCTGTCTGAACTACAGTCGTCTGAATTACAATCTGTGGAGACGGGAAACTGAACGCAGACGAATTGCGCCAGCGGCTGGGTGGAATTTCACCCAAGTCTATTCTGGCCGGGGTGATGATCGCAGGGTTTTTGTTGACCATGCCTGTCTGGTTGAGCAGGAACGATGAAGACAGGCAGCATCTGGCTCAAACGGCTGTCAAACAGATTGTGGAAAAAAATGTTGGCCTGCTCGATATCAAGCCGGAAGAAAAAGAAGAATTACGCCAGATGCTGGAGCCGGAGCCCGAACCGGAAAAGGTCAACTTCGAGCAAATGGTATGGGTTAAGGATATTATCTCAACAATCCAGCCATGGGTGGCCGATGTCAGTGAGGCGGAGACTATTGCCCGATGGGTCTATATTTACAGCAAAAAATCAAAACTGTCTCCCGAACTGATTCTGGGTGTAATTGCTGTGGAGTCGCAATTCGATCATTTTGCCGTCAGCAATGTTGGTGCGGTTGGCTTGATGCAGGTGATGCCGTTCTGGAAAAAAGAACTGGGCAAGCCAGATGATAATCTGCTCAGCATTGAAACCAATGTACGCTATGGCTGTGCTATTCTCCGCCATTATGTTGACCGTTATAAAACCGTGGAGCGTGCGCTGGCTGCCTATAACGGATCACTGGGCCGCAAAAAATATCCCAATAAAGTATTTGCCAAAATGAAGAAGTTCAAGGCTACCGATACCGGTATTTAATCGGCGCTTAGTCTTCAGAAGGCTCGCTTTGACATGACCAGTCAATCGGCGTTCTATCGTGTTCGATTAACCATGCATTGGCTTTGGAAAAATGGCCGCAACCGAGAAATCCACGATAGGCGAGAATGGTGACGGGTGCGTGGTCTGCAGTACCAAGTGACGATTTGCGTCGATGACTCGACCCTTGTCCTGAGCATATTTTCCCCACAGCATAAATACGAGGTGTTCCCGGTGTTCATTGAGCTGGGCAACGATGTTATCAGTGAACTGCTCCCATCCTCTGTTCTGGTGCGAACCGGGCTGTTTCGCTTCGACTGTCAGGGTAGCATTAAGCAGAAGCACACCCTGATCTGCCCACTGTGTTAAACAGCCGTGTTCCGGCATATTGAAATCAAGTTCGGGATCTGTTTCCAGTTCCTTGTAAATATTTCGTAGTGATGGCGGGATTTTTTCTCTCACAGGAACCGAAAAACTTAACCCGTGCGCCTGATTGGGACCGTGGTAGGGGTCTTGCCCCAGAATGACAACCTTCACATCGCCGAAATCAGTGTGTTGCAAGGCGGCATACCAGTTTTCTTTGGCCGGATAGATGGTTCTAGAAGATTGGTTTTGCAGGAAACTAAACAGCGTTTCCATGTATTTTTTTTCAAATTCCTGGCTTAAATATGGATCCCATGATGCGGAAATATGCATGGTGATTATCGCTTGCGTAGTTGTTCGGCCAGCGCCCGCAGGGCTCGGCCACGATGCGATACCGATGCTTTTTCTCCAGGACTGCATTCGGCAAATGCTTTACCCAGTTCAGGGCAGAAAAACAGAGGGTCGTAGCCAAAGCCGCTACTCCCAACCGCTTGTTCTAAAATTTCACCTTGTATCTCGCCGATAGCGGTGAATGCCTGTTCACCGTCCGTAAACGCCAAATGCAGGGCGCAGCTAAAGTGCGCCGAACGATTTTCGTTGCCGGCCAGATCGGCGAGAAGTTTGCGGTTGTTATCGGAATCGGTGGCATCAGGCCCGGCAAAACGGGCGGAATAAACACCCGGCGCTCCGTTCAAAGCATCGACGCAGAGGCCGGAATCATCAGCCAGGGCAGGTAATCCGTTGGCAGCGGCGAAGGTTTCGGCTTTTTTTCTGGCATTGCCGGAAAAGCTGTCGGCATCTTCCACCACATCGACAGATACGGTCTCTGCCGCAGCAATCAGTTCAATGCCAAGTTCGCCAAGTATGGCAGCGATTTCAATCCGTTTTTTCGCATTGTTACTGGCAATGATGAGTTTCATAGGTGAAAAACTTTCAGCACGAAAAAGCGTAACGATTCAGCATGATCGGACGTGCGGCTTTAGCCGCGCCGCTTTACAGAAATCGGCGTGGCAGAAGCCGCACCCCCGGACTGCTTTATGCGTGGATGAGCCCATCATTACGATGCTGATACAGCTTGTTGTTGCAACTCGGC
>JAUZQI010000080.1 GCA_030951095.1 Mariprofundus sp.
AGTTGTCCGCAGACATCACGGGCTTGTTTTTTATCCCTGCTGCTGCCGGGGCTGCTTATTTTGTCTGGGTGTTCTACCGTAGCGGGGTTGTGGGCGGATAACCCGGTCGAACAGGCGGAGAGTAAGCCTGTTGTCGCTCCGGTACCCGCCAAAGGGCATATATCAGTATTTTGGCGTAATGATGTTGACCAACGGAAACCTGCTTCACCGTCCGGCTTCAGTTTGCCGGCTGTCATGATGAGTAACCAGGAAGAGTTTGTGGTTACCGGGGGGCAAGACAGGCGTGTTCGTGTCTATCGAACCAATGGCAGTGAAATGGGCAGGATTGGGCTAAAACATGGTTCTGAATCCGGTGCGCTGAAACTGTCAAACGGGCTGGTTGTTATTGGTGATGTGGGTGGTATTCTGTATGGGCTTAATATCGACAAGCGTCGTATCGCATGGCAGAAGCAGCTTTCCGCCGCACTGATCAGCAGCCCCGTTGCGGCAGATGACGGTTTTATTATTCAGGCCTCAAATAATCAGATTTACCGATTTACTGAGGATGGCGAAAAAGTGTGGAGCTATTCCTCTGGTCAGCTGGGCGGTCTTGGTATTCATTTAAATCCATCGCCGGTCATATACAATCATCATATTTATGCTGTTTTCAGCAATGGTGATGTGGTTGCATTGAACGCTGAAAACGGTAATTTTTTGTGGAAAAGGCAGTTGCTACTCAGCAACAATGCTGCGGTGATGAGTGAAATAAAAATACCAACTGCTACACCACTTATTATCCCTGCTGCCCAATCCGGACGGAGTGAAGATGCGATCATCGTCTCTATCTTCCAGGGCGAACTCACATTTCTGTCTTTGCAGGATGGCAGTACACTCAGTACCCGTAACATATCTCTGAAATCAAAACCGCTGTTAATTGGTAACACTGTATTTATTGCTGATGCAACGGGTGCCGTGAGTGCACTGGATGCATCTGGCGCTGAAACCCTGTGGAAAAAGAAAGTTTCTGATGGTGCATTGACCGGGCCTGTATTGTGGAAGGGTAGTTTGTGGGTTGCAGATGATCAGGCGCGTGTATTTCGCATGGATCAAAGTGGAAGGTTGCTGGCCAGCACAAAGCTGGATGGTCGAATTGATCGTGCTCCGGTTGCCGCCAGTGGCGGTGTTTTGGTGCGCAACAATCTTGGCACGCTTTATATGCTGCGCTGAATCAATAGCAGCTGTTTTCAGGAAGCCTCCTTGTCAGAACTTATAAGTTATCATCGCGCCACAGGATTACCGGTTATTGCTATTGTCGGTCGCCCCAATGTTGGCAAATCGACCCTGTTTAATCGCATCGTTGGTAAGCGCAAGGCTATTGTCGGTGACCGCCCCGGTGTTACCGTAGATCGGCTGGAAAGCGAGTGCCAGCTCGGCGAGCGGAATGTGGTACTGGTGGATACCGGCGGTATTGGTGAGGGTACACATGATGTCATGCAGCCCGCTATTGATTTACAGGTGAACGCAGCTCTCGAAATTGCCGATGTTGTACTGTTTGTGGTTGATGCGCGGGCCGGAGCAACACCGATAGATGCTGTCATCGCTGACAAACTGCGCAAACATCATGTGTCACTGCTGCTTGTGGCCAACAAGGCAGAGAAGCCGGGTAGCGAGATAGAGTTTTTCAGCTTGGGCCTTGGTGATCCGATAGCCGTTTCCGCAGCCCATGGTGAGGGCGTACGTGATTTTATTGCTACCCTGGAAGCCTTGATTCCGGTTCATGCGGATGAACCGGTCGGGGACGTACAGCAAGCTATTGCATCTGTTGCTGTAATTGGCCGGCCAAATGTCGGTAAATCCACCCTTATCAATGCATGGTTGAGAAAACAACGCATGGTGGTCAGTGATATTGCTGGCACCACCCGCGATGCCATCGATAGCAGCATGCCATACAAAGACGGGTTTATCCGCCTGGTAGATACTGCCGGTCAGCGCAAGCATGGTCGCATCAGTGATATTATTGAATTCGTTGCGCGCGTGAAAGCTGTACAGTCATTCCGGCGTTCTGATGTGGCGGTGATTCTTCTTGATGGTGGCGAAGGCATTGTTGAGCAGGATATGCGTCTGATGCAACTGGCACTGGACGAGGGTTGTGCGTTGATTGTTGCGGTCAATAAACTGGACTTGCTCAATGAGGATCAATGGAAATATTACGCTGAACGCCTTGATTTCAGAATGCGCGGTATGTCCGATATTCCTGTCTTTCGTATTACAGCCAAAAGTGGCAAGGGTGTAAAACGTTTGCTTGATGAGGCGGTCAAGGCGGCTCGCCGTAACAGTTTCGAATTAACGACCGGAGCGCTCAATCGCTGGTTGGCTGATGTTCAGCAGGCACAGCATCCGCCCAGCGACCACGGCGCGGTTGTGCGGCTAAAATATGCTTCCCAGGTTTCTACCCGTCCGCCTGCTATCAAAATATTCTGCAATCGTCCCAAGGGCCTGAAGACCAGCTATAAACGTTATCTGGAACAGTCATTCCGGACAAGTTTCGACTTGACAGGTGTGCCTGTCCGTTTTTCGTTTACGGTCGGTAAAAACCCGTATAAGTCCTGAATGCGCAGTTTTGAGGAAACACGCGCTATAGCCTGTCCGGCCTCGGACATGTTTGATATCGTGATGGATATCGAAGCCTATCCGGTTTTTTTACCTTGGGTGGCAGATGCGACAATTTTGCATCGACAACCTGGGGAACTTAGTGCTGAACTGGTCGCTGATCTGGCTGGGTCTCGTCATAGTTTTCAAACCATTGATCGTTTTATCACCAATAAGCTCATTGAAGTCCGGTTGCTCAAAGGGCCGTTCCGTTTTCTCGAAAGTGTGTGGACCTTTGAAACAATCGGGGCTGATCGTTGCACTGTGCATTTCTCGATTGAATTTGAATTTCGCAGTATGATGCTGGATATAGTTGCCAGCCCGATTTTTGCCACGGCCTGTAAATCCATGGTACATTCCTTCGAACAGCGGGCATTGGTACTGAAGGAGGCATCATGCATATAACCGTGGTTTATGCGCTGCCAAACGAACAGTTCCTTGAAGAACTGGATGTTGCCGAAGGTACAACAGCTGAGGAAGCTGTGCATATGAGCGGCCTGAGTGACCAACACCCAGATATTGATTTGTCTGTTAACAAGCTGGGCGTTTTTGCCAAGCTGGTTAAGGGTGATCAGATTTTGCGTTATGGTGACAGGGTGGAGATTTATCGCTCCCTGCCACGCAAGCCCCGGGATGCACATGCTGTGGATGATAAAAAAGCGCGTATTCGTGCCCGGAAAGAGCAGCGTTCCAAACAAAATGGCTAACAGGCAGGAGTTCACTGTATTGTCGGCCTGACATCGTAAGATGTTCAAGGGTTACAAAATCATGTACTTACGGGATTGATTTTGGCGATCCATCCATGGGCGGCACGTATACTCCGGGTTTTTCAGCGTGTCTCAGGATTTCTACTTGCGATTTTCCGGCAAGATTTTACCATCACTGCTGTTTTCAGGAGGGGTCATGACAGTTTCAGAAGTAATTGATGCAATCAAGGCGGGGAAAAGTCTGGCTGGTGAAAACTTGTCCGGTCTGGATTTTTCCAATCGGGATCTGAGAGGTGCTGATTTTTCCGGAGCTGATATGAGCGATTGCGTGTTTGATGGGGCTGACCTTTCGGGGGCCAATCTTTGTGATGCCAACCTTCAGGGGACTTCTATGGTGGCTACTGAACAAACGGGCGTACGCATTGATCTGAATCGCTTGTTGTCACGCGTTCGAAGTGGCTGGAGTCTGACCGGCGTAAACCTGTCCGGTATGGATTTGTCTGGTCAGGACTTAAGAAATGCCAAACTTCGTTTTGCCAACCTCAAAGGTTGTAATCTGCAAGGTGTAGATTTTCGCGGTGCGGTATTGAATGAATCCGATATTTCCTATGCCAACCTTCGGGATGCTGATTTTCGGGGTGCTAGCTTGAAACGTGCAAATATGACGCGCTCGGATCGAACTGGTGCAAAAATCCGTATGTGGGCGATGAAAAAAGTATTCATCGCTGGAGAAACCGCTTACCGCTCTTGATATTGCTATCTAAAGCAGAAACTCTTCAAAAGGCATCTTTAACTGAACGGATAGCGGGAAGCGGGTGCTATTGTACTATTCATTGCGGTCAGCCTGAAACCAATAGAACGGTAGAATTCATAAATAATGCGGGCTAGTGTGCGCCCCCTTTTTACGGTTTATAACGGAGGTAGATAACGATGTTACCACGCACGCATTGTGGAGACTTCAGATCCATGCATATTGGTCAGCAGGTGCGCCTGAATGGATGGGTTCAGACCAACCGCGATCATGGTGGTGTTATCTTTCTGGATGTGCGTGATCGTTCCGGGCTGGTGCAGATCGTGGCACATCCGGATACGCCTGATCTGCACAAACTGGCCCATTCAATGCGACAGCAGGATGTCATTGAAGTAGTGGGTGAGGTGATTACGCGCTCGGAAGAAACCATTAATGAAAAACTTCCGACAGGTGAAATTGAAATAAAAGCATCGGAAATCACCGTGCTTAACCGTTCTGAAACACCGCCATTTATGGTTGAAGATGATTGTGACACATCCGAACAGGTCAGGCTTGAATATCGTTATCTCGATTTGCGTCGTCCCAAAATGCAGGCATTTATGCAACTGCGCCATCGTGTTACCCATGCAGCCCGCAACTATCTCGACAGCCAGAATTTTCTTGAAATTGAGACGCCGATTCTGAACAAATCGACACCCGAAGGTGCTAGAGATTATCTTGTTCCTTCAAGGGTTTACCCCGGCTCATTTTATGCTTTACCTCAAAGTCCACAGATTTTTAAGCAGTTGCTGATGGTGGCCGGCATGGATCGGTATTTCCAGATTGCCCGCTGTTTCCGTGATGAAGATTTGCGCGCCGACCGCCAACCTGAATTTACCCAAGTGGATCTTGAGCTGTCTTTTGTAAATCAGATCGATGTCATGGCTGTGGCTGAAGGCTTGTTACGTGCCATGTTCGATGCCGGTGTCTGCATTCATTTGCCGGAAGTTTTTCCGCGCATCACCTATGCCGAGGCCTTGGATAAATACGGTCTGGATCGCCCCGATGTACGTTTCGGACTGGAACTGGTCAATATCACAGAACTGATGAAGCGGGTGGAATTCAAGGTATTCCGTGATCCGGCTGAAAAAGGCGGATTGGTCAAGGTGCTGCGTGTACCGGGTGGCGCATCATCGTTGTCGCGCAAACAGATTGATGATTATACCAAATTTGTATCCATCTATGGAGCCAGAGGCCTGGCATGGATTAAGGTTAACGACAGATATAATTTGCCGGGCGGTTTGCAATCGCCGATTGTAAAATTCCTGCCTGAAGATGTGTTAAAAGATATGCTGGAAGCAACTGAAGCGGAAAATGGCGATTTACTGTTTTTCGGTGCCGGAGATAGTACGGTAGTGAATGACGCCCTGGGGCATTTGCGTGTGAAACTGGGGCATGATCTGAATTTAATTACTGAAGGCGATCATCGTTTTGTCTGGGTGGTCGATTTCCCAATGTTTGCCTGGAATGCCGAAGAGAAACGCCCTGAAGCGCTGCATCACCCGTTCACGGCACCATATGCCGAGGATATGGATAAATTTGAAACTGATCCGTTGAATATGCGATCACAAGCTTATGATCTGGTCTGGAACGGCACAGAGATCGGTGGAGGCTCGATTCGTATCCATAACCCTGAAACACAGGCGCGAGTATTCAAAACGCTGAATATCTCCGACGAAGAAGCACAAGCCAAATTCGGTTTTCTGATCAAGGCGCTTACCTATGGCGCACCGCCACACGGAGGTCTGGCTTTCGGTCTGGATCGCGTACTGGCATTAATGGCCGATGTGGCTTCTATTCGGGATGTCATTGCATTTCCCAAGACTC
>JAUZQI010000081.1 GCA_030951095.1 Mariprofundus sp.
TTTCCCGGTGTGTTCGGATTATCATCGATATTGATTTTAGCAATGGTGACCTGCCCTTGCTTCTCTCCTGCCACTTCGTCCAGAATCGGGGCGATTTGTTTGCACGGGCCGCACCAGGGGGCCCAGAAATCAACAACAACAGGGCCGGAAGCTTTTAATACATCTGTATCGAAGCTTTCGTCGCTAACATGAATAATTAAGTCTGAAGACATCTGTTTTCCTCGTTTGTTGGTAGAATAAACGATACGTTAGTGCGGGAGGATAAAAGCGTCAACCATGTCGAACCAACAGTTACTGACCCGGACGATTCGCCAGCGCATTGTGGAGGCCGGTGGATATCTGCCTTTCGACGCATTTATGCAGGCGGCATTATATGAACCGGGTCTGGGTTATTATGAAACGAAAACCGTATTCGGAGAGAAGGGCGATTTTGTTACCGCTTCGGAACTCGGGCCGTGGTCAACACTGGCCATGGCTGATCTGGTTCTGAATGGCTGGCAGCAAATGGGAAAACCGAAGAACTGGACGCTGATTGAACAGGGAACCGGTTCCGGTCGGCAGTTGGTGGCATTGCTGGATATTCTCTTTCAATTACCCATGCGGCCACCATCTACGGTGATTTCTGTGGAGCATTGTGCACAGTTGAGAGAGCGACAAAGAAAATTGTATTCAGCACGACAACTGGACGTTGCACTGGTTAATTCGCTCGAAGAAGTACAGGAAACACAGTACGTCATCTACTACAGTAATGAATTACCCGATGCATTTCCGGTTTCCTGTTTTCATTATCGACAGGGAATATTTTATGAGCGGGGCGTTGGCCTGAATGGGGATGATTTCTGTTGGCTCGATGCGGCTGAGCCGATGCAGCACGCTCCTGCTATTGCTGCTGAACTGATCGCTGCCTGGCCGGATGTTTATATCTCCGAATACAGTCCGGCTCTGGCTAACTGGCAGGCTGAGCTAGCCCGGATTATCGGGCGCGGATTTGTATTCACTGTCGATTACGGATATTCGCAGCAGGAGTATTACCGTCAGGCACGTGTCGAAGGCACATTGCTGGCCCATGTCGAACAAACAGCCAGTGAAGATGTGCTTAGCGATCCCGGCAGCCGTGATATTACCGCTCACGTTGATTTCACTGCACAGGTTCGGGCTGGAGAACAGGCCGGGCTGAAACCGCTGTTGTGGATGTCGCAGGGTGGCTGGCTGGCGCAATCGCCATCGGTGCAGTCGCTGCTCCAATCCCTCGCCGCACAGAATGATGCAGTCAGCATGCATTTGCTGGCCCATGCCAAGCGTATGATGATGCCGTTCGGTATGGGTGAAGTGTTCAAGCTGCTGATACAGTCGAAGGGGTTAGAGGCCATCAAACCAGGCTATTTAACGCAGTTCGATCACCTTGGCACATTGTGATTTTCGGAGAACCAACTGTTACGGAAGTGATAATCGGCATAGCTGAAAAAATCCTGCCCGGTGGTGAAACACTGGTTCGTGTGGATGGCGAAGCTGTATTGGTCACCAATGCTGTGCCCGGCGATGTGGTAAAGCTACAGATGCTGGCGAAGCGGCGCGGCGTTCAGCGTGCGGAAATTGTTGAGGTGATTGAGGCATCGCCGGAACGCGTGCGTGCGCCATGTCCGGTCGCATCCGAGTGTGGCGGTTGTGCCTTGCAATTTATTTCGGAAGAAAATCAGGCGGCGGTGAAATCGGACTGGGTGGCCGATGCATTTAAATCATTGATAGATTCAGGCACCAAATGGAT
Source organism: Mariprofundus sp. (assembly GCA_030951095.1). Taxonomy (GTDB): domain Bacteria; phylum Pseudomonadota; class Zetaproteobacteria; order Mariprofundales; family Mariprofundaceae; genus Mariprofundus. The sequence continues at coordinate 1,766 of JAUZQI010000081.1, forward strand.
ACAGGTTCACCCGGATCATGGCCGTTATCGTCGTCGGGTGCGGTGGTTTGTCGGGCATAACGAGAGTGAGACGTTTCTCGGTTTTTATGCGCCAGCCAGTCATCAGCCTGTTCGGCATTCCGACTGCATGGTTGTAAGTCCTGAGCTCAATGCTGTGCGGCAGCTGATTGAGAAAAACGTGAATCTGCGGGAAACAGACAGTGTGCAAGCGGTGCAACTTGATGACGGAATCCATATCATCCTGGAGGCAGATAGCTGCCCTGAATGCAATCAGACAGATCAGCTTGGGGGGTTGCCGTTGCTATGGTGGTGGTGCGATGACAAGCGTATCACACGGCCTTTGAAGAAACCGGCACGCCTGTTTCACGATGTGTTGCCGGCAGGAAAAGCGGAGGAGGTACGATTAGCCATCGGGCCGGATGATTTTGTGCAGGGACAGGATGAGGGCAATCGGGAATTAATCACGCAAATTCAGGTATGGGCCGGCTCAGTCACCAGAATCGCCGACTTATTCTGTGGCATTGGCAATCTGTCATTAGCACTGGCTGCGGCAACCGGTGCCCGGGTGTTTGGTGCGGAACTGAATGCTGCCAGTGTGCGGGCAGCATCGGCCAATGCCAGGGAACTTGGGATTTTCTCCAGCTTTGTGGTGGCGAATCTGTTTGAAGATTTTGACATGGAACCGTATATCGGAGCGGATGTACTGATTCTCGATCCACCGCGCCGTGGTGCCAAACGACTGTGTAATCAGATGTCACTTCTGTTGCCGAAGAAAATTATCATGATTTCCTGCGATGCCGCAGCCGGCAGACGCGATGGTATTTTACTACTGAAGCACGGTTATCGGCTCAGAGCATTGAGAGCATTGGATATGTTTCCATATGCCGGTCATGTTGAGGCGATGAGTTTGTGGGAGCAGGGGTGAGACAGCTATGGATTGCTGTGTTTCTGTTTTTGCTGGCGGGTTGCCATTCCGGCCTTCAGGAAAGCGGTCTGTTGCGGGTAGGGCTTGCACAGATGCCGATTACGCTCGATCCCCGGTTCGCCACAGATGCTGCCTCGGTGCGTGTGCAGGAACTGATTCATCGTGGTTTGTTGAAGCTGGACGATTCGTTTAATGTAAAGGGTGATCTGGCCGAACGGTGGGAACATCCCGAGCCTCTGCTATGGCGTTTTTATTTACGCTCCGGTATAAATTTTTCCGATGGCTCAGGCGTCGATGCTGCGGATGTTGTTGCTACACTTTCAGCAGTGCTTGATGCGAAACTTGCCAGTCCGCTGAAAGCAGGTTTTGCATCCATAGCGTCGATTACGGCAGAGGGTGATGATGTGGTGGTGATTCGTCTGAACAAGCCAGACGCATCATTATTGACGCATTTGAACCTGGGTATTTTGCCCTCGTCCATCGCGCATGCATCGCATCAGGCCCACCGAACCATTGGTTGCGGCCCGTTTAAACTCGGATCATGGACAGAAAGTGCGCTGACACTGGTGCGCGTGGGCAGTGCAAAAGATAGCAGGGCAAGCGTTACTGCGATTCGTTTCTACAGTGTGAAGGATCCGGTAACCCGAATTTTGAAGCTCAAACGCGGTGAGTTGGACTTTGTGCAAAATGATTTACCGCCACATCTACTCCCCTATATCAGGGAGCAGTCAGAGCTGAGCATTCAAACACGTCCTTCGACGACCTTTTCTTATATCGGGCTGAATATGCAGGATAAAATATTAAAAGATGTGCGGGTACGGCGGGCACTGGCGTTGGCACTGGACCGCAATAAATTGAAAAAAGCCCTGTTTTCAGGTCTGCCTGAACTGGCCGAAACTGTGCTGATACCGGGCCATTGGGCCTCTACACCGTTAGCGATGCTGCCCTTTGATTTGGCTCAGGCAGGCAGGTTGCTTGATAAGGCAGGTCTCCCCCGTGACAAAGATGGGGTTCGCTTTGCAATCAATTATCGCACCAGTACCGATCCGACCCGCTTAAGACTGACTACAGCAATTGCTGCGATGTGGCAGAAAATCGGAGTCCAAGTATCAATTGAATCGCTGGAGTGGGGTGGTTTTTATGCTCGCATCAAGCGCGGCGATTTTCAGGTTTTTTCATTGTCCTGGGTGGGTATTGCCGATCCGGATATCTATCGCTGGATTCTTCACTCGGATATGTGGCCGCCCAAAGGTTCAAACCGTGGACGTTATTCTGATCCACAAATGGATGAGTGGCTGGATGCAGCGGCAGAAGCCACCACGCAGGAAGAACGCAAAGAGATTTATGCGAATGTTCAGCAGAAGATGCGCGATGATATGGTTTATATTCCGCTCTGGTATGACCCGGTGATTGCCGTTTCCGGCCCCCGCATTTCAGGTTTCAAGCCGAAACCGGATGGTAGTCTGCGAGGTTTGATGTCTGTTGTTCTCACAGAAGCGAGGGAATAATGTTCAGTTTTCATCATGTGGCGCTGAGTGTGTCTGATATTGAAAAATCTGTTGCATTCTATGCCTTACTCGGTTTTGAGGCTGTATTTCGATGGCTGGAAGAGGACGGTTCATTTGCTATTGTGCATCTTAAACAGGGTGAAGCACTGTTGGAACTTTTCTGTTTTTCCAACAATATTTCTGCACCGGAATCATCCAAACAGATCGCTACAGACCTGCCCCGAATCGGCATCAAACACTTTGGTGTCAGGGTGGCCGATATTCAGCTGGCGAAAGAACGTGTGGAGTCGCTTGGG
>JAUZQI010000082.1 GCA_030951095.1 Mariprofundus sp.
TGCATGAAATTGTACACCAGCTTCGCTTGCGTAATCTGGGCGGCATTATTGTGGTCGATTTTATTGACATGCAGGAAGAGCAAAATAAATTGAAGCTGATTGAGGTTCTGGAAGAGGCCCTGAAACGGGATAAAGCGAAAAACCATATCGTACAGTTTTCGGAACTGGGCCTTGTTGAAATGACGCGCAAACGCACCCGTGATTCGCTGGGGCGTATTTTATTGACCGAGTGCAGCCACTGCCACGGTATCGGACTGGCAAAAAGTTCATCTACAATTTGTTATCAGTTGTTCCGAGAAGTGGTGGCAGAAGCGCGCGCTTATCCGTGTGAAAAACTGACCGTCATTGCACACCCTGATATCATTGATCTGCTACTGGGCATAGAAAACGAAAGTGTGCTGCAACTGGAAGGTTTTCTAAAAAAAGAAATTTCACTGGAAAGCAATGAACACTTTGCCATAGATCACTACGAAGTCGTACTTAAATAGTTTTGTTCGCCCCTTCGCCACTACAACTATATGTGCATATCCCCTTCTGCCTGCACAAATGCCATTACTGCGATTTTAATTCACATGAACGCTTACAACCCGACTGGGATGCTTACCGGAAGGCGCTGATTACCGAACTGAACCACTGGAGCAACACACCTCAATTTTCCGGTCGCAAGCTGCACAGCATATTTTTCGGTGGCGGTACGCCTTCTCTCGCTCCACCTGCGCTGATTGAAGCGATCATTGATACTGCCCGCGTTTGTTGCGATATTGAGGATGATGCAGAAATCACGCTGGAAGCCAATCCGGGCACTGCCGACTCCGGTAATTTCCGCGCCTACCGACAAGCGGGCATCAATCGTCTGTCGATTGGTGTCCAGAGTCTGGATGCATCAGAGTTGCGCTGGCTGGAACGCATTCACGGGCCTGATGAAGCTATTCAGGCATATCATATCGCCCGCAATGCAGGTTTCACTAACATCAACCTGGATCTGATGTACGGTCTGCCCGAACAAAACCTGCATGACTGGCTGACCACGTTGCATTCAGCCATCAAATTATCTCCGGAACACTTGTCCTGCTATCAACTCACCGTCGAACCGCACACCAAACTTGCTGCCACCCATGCACAGAAACCGTATGTCCTGCCTGATGATGAAACGGCATTATCGATGTTTTGGGGTACCCGCGAACACCTTAAGCGTGCCGCTTATACGGCTTATGAAATATCCAATTTTGCCAAACCCGGCCTGCAATGCCGTCATAATGATGGATACTGGTTATATCATGATTATATAGGTATCGGCGCAGGTGCATCCGGGAAATGGGATACATCTGATCAAGGCATCACACGTTACAGCAATATCCGCACACCCGAGCGCTATATTGAGACAATAGAAACTCGGGGGAATGCCATCAACAGTCAGGAATCACTCATCCGGAATCAAGCCGCTGCCGAAGCCTGTTGGCTGGGACTCAGACGAAAAAGCGGCATCAACAGGAAAGTATTCAAGCAACGATTCGGGTTCGATATTTGGCAACATTCCCATGCGGCTTTGCAGCCATGGCATAGCCGGGAAAAACTGGCCGTCACTGACACTTCGGTATATTTGACTGAGAAAGGACTGGCTGTAGCCGACGCGGTTGCTGCCAGTGTTCTGTAGGTGGCCTGTGTAGGCAAAACAGGCTTATTTATCTACATTATAACAAGAATCTCGGTCAGTTTACCCGAACCTCATCATCAACAATCGTTGGTGTAATAAATATCAGCAGTTCATTGCGATCATTCTTTTTTACCTTGTGTCTGAACAGGTAACCAATGATCGGGATATTCATCAGACCGGGTATGCCATCAATCTTATCGCTGGTGATCTGTTCATAAATGCCCCCTAGCACTACAGTCTCACCATTTTTCACAAGCAGTTTGGTCTGCACTGTCTTCTTATCAATGGTAGGGTCACCAGCAGGGTCAAATGGATTGGTTTTTGGCGTATCCTTGTTTACTACCAATTGCATGATAATGCGTTTATCGGCTGTGATCTGTGGCGTTACCTTTAAGGTCAGCTTGGCGCTTACGAGTATGGTAGATATCGTCGGTGGGATACCAGCAGTGATCTGCTTAAATGGGATTTGCCTATCCTCCTCAATGAGAGCTTCCTGTAGATTACTGGTAAACACACGAGGACTGGAAACCACCTTGATCTTTCCTTCTGTCTCTGCGGCGGAAAGCTCCAGATTCAGGTTCAGCGCGCCACTGAGTGTACCCAGCGAATAGCCGATCGCACCACCTGCACCTGCACCAACAGCAGCTCCTAAATCTACAATATTTGTCCCCGAAGCCTTACCCGCTACATTGTGTGTAAAGCGATTTTTTGAACTTCCAGGATCATTATAAGTTCCACCCCATTTCACCCCAAGATCTCGTGAAAATGTATCCGAGGCCTCCACAATGCGTGCTTCAATGAGCACCTGCTGCGCCGGCTTGTCAATCACAGTGATAAGACGTTTGATGTTATTCAAACGTTCACGCGTATCCGTAATAATCATGGTATTGCTACGCTCATCCAGCAAGATACTGCCACGGTCTGAAAGCAGTTTCAGTTCACTGGAACTTGATCCGCCTGCTGTTTGCCCGGCTGAAGCAGAGTCTGCAGCTCCGGCAGATGAAGTAGATGCCCTGTCAACCGTACCACCCTCTAAAATAGTCCTGACGTCATTCACCGAAGCGTAGCCCAGGGTAATAAACTCTGTTTCCAGTGGCGCCACATCTTCAGCACTCTGTTTTGCTTCTTTTCTCGCATTTGCATCGGAACTCAATACATCCAGCGGTGCGATTCTCATGACATTGCCATTCTTTTCCTTGCCCAACCCTTTAGCTGAGAGAATCAGATCAAGCGCCTGATCCCATGGCACATCCACCAGACGCATGGTCAGCAGTCCCGTCACATCATCAGACATGATGATATTCAAGTCGGACATTTCAGCGATCAACTTCAGGGCATT
>JAUZQI010000083.1 GCA_030951095.1 Mariprofundus sp.
GGTAATCGCTGGTACAAACCCATACCGAATAATACCGCCTACGATAAAACCGGTATCGCTTCATGGTATGGCCGTGATTTTCATGGCAAACACTCGGCCAATGGTGAAGTTTATGACATGAATGCCCTTTCTGCTGCACACAAAACCCTGCCGTTGCCTACATTGGTGCGTGTCACCAACCTGGAAAACGGGCGTTCAGCCATTGTCCGCATCAATGATCGCGGCCCATTCGTCAAAGAACGTCTGATTGACCTGTCCTATGCTGCCGCAAAACAACTGGGTTATGCTGATCGGGGAACAGCACATGTGCGCGTACAGACGCTGGATATGCCTGCCCCGCAACAAGCTGTGATGCTGGCTTCTGCCCCCAGACAAAAAACTGTCCCGGCTTCAGCATCAGCAGGTAAAATGTTTATTCAACTCGGCGCATTCAGTTCGAAAGATAATGCGCTCCGCCTGCAAGATAAATTGAAAGCAGATTTTTCAAACACCCGGTCAGCTGCAATCCAGCTTGCCGGGAAAGTGCTGTATCGGGTACGTCTCGGGCCATTTGATGATATGACAAAAATTGAACAGACCGTCCTGATCTTGCAACGTAAAGGCTTTCGGAAGCCTATGGTGATCATTGAATGACCTTACCTGCCAACATTCCTCCACGCATTGCTGCCTTCGGCTCATCCCGAATCATGCCTGAATCTGCTGTTTATCAAGATGTGTTTAAACTATCCGAAACAATTGCAGTGGCAGGCTGGCATGGAATCACTGGCGGCCACCAGGGCATGCTGGCTGCATTTTCTGAAGGCATGCATACCGGGGGGGCTCATATTCGGGGCATCACACTGGAACGTTTTCCGACCCCGCCGGAGAACACCTTAAGCGAAGAAATCCGCGCCCGCGATTTCTTTGAACGCATGGGAACCATGATTGAACAGGCCCGGGCGTGGCTCGTATTGCCAGGTGGTCTGGGTACACTGGCGGAACTGGCCATGACCTGGGATCTGCTTGCTATTCATGTGCTCGAACCACGGCCACTGATATTGTACGGAGATATGTGGCAACCGATTATAAACACGCTCTCCGAGCAACTTGTATTGTCAGCCGACAGGGCATTTGAAACCATTCAAATCTGCAATTCCCATCAGGATGTGTTGGATGCACTCGCCCCACACAAGTGAGCCGGATGTGAGCAGGCCGACCCCAAATTTTCAGGATCTTCGTGCCATTACGGGTAAAGCTCAAGACGGCATGCGGCTCGATCAGGCACTGGCTGATTTATTGCAACTTTCACGCCGCAGAAGCCGGCGAGCCATTGATGAAGGTGGCGTTTACCTGAACAGGAAACGCTGTCGCACAGCCGGACGGACATTGACAAACGGGGATACCCTGCGTGTTGTGCTTCTGGATGGCGAACAGTTCGTTCTCTTTTCTAGCGATCAACTGATCTGGCAACAACCCCCACTCTACCTGATTCACAAACGCAGCGGCCAATATGCCCAGGAAGCCCTGCATCGCAGCCGAGGCACATTGCCCGATGAATTGACAAAACACTTGGAACTAGCTCCGCAACAAGCATCCAGCCTGAGGCCGGTGCACCGGCTCGATCGAGGCACTTCCGGGTTAATGCTGTTTTCCTCCAGTCCTGCCCGGCTACAATTATTACAGAAGAACTGGAATCGCTGTACATCCAAGCAATATCTGGCCGTCGTCGAACCGGCTCCGATTTGGGACACTCAGCATATCACGCTAGCGATAGACAAACAGCGTGATCAACGAGGCCGTTTCCATGTCTCCAAACATGGGCGCGCCTGTGAAACAGATGCACAAGTCATTGAGCGCCGTAATAACAGGGCACTGCTCAGTCTGATTCTGCATACCGGCAGAACGCATCAGTTGCGTGTACATCTTGCCGCTTCAGGTTGTCCGATTCTCGGTGATATACGCTATGGCGGAAAAGACCATACGCGTTTAATGTTGCACGCCGAAAAATTAACCATAAATATATCGGATCAGTCTATATCAGACCGACCTGCATCACATCAACCGGCCCTGCCGGATACACTCACATGGAACACCCAACCCGAGGAGGATTGGCAATGGTAATAAAATCAATCACGGTCAGAACACATACAAGGATTTTACCGGTGATCATTCCGCTATGTATGGCGCTTTTGCTGTCAGTAACAGCACAGGCCGCCACATGGCCAAAATCTCCACCCATTGAAGCCAAATCATGGACTATGATTGATGCCCGTTCCGGACAAATCATTGCCGAACATAATGCCGATGTGCAACTACCTCCGGCCAGTTTAACCAAAATGATGACGCTATACCTTGCCTTCGAAGCCATAAAAAAGGGGCGCCTGGATCCTGAAACGCGTGTTTCGGTAAGCAATAAAGCCTGGAAAATCGGCGGCAGCACCATGTTCATCGAGCCACGTATGCATCCGAAAGTCGATGAATTATTGCATGGCATTGCCACCTTATCCGGCAATGATGCCTGCATTGCACTTGCCGAACATATGGATGGATCAGAAGAAGCTTTTGCCGAACGTATGAATGACAAGGCTCGGGAGCTCGGCATGCAGCACAGCCATTTTGTCAATGCCACCGGTTTCCCGACCGAGAACCACTATAGCTCAGCCATGGATATGGCCATTATCGGTGCTGCCCTGTGGCGTGATTTCCCGGAACAATTCAAATTATTCGGTGAAAAGGACTATACCTTCGACAATCACAACCAGCCCAACCGGAACCGCCTGCTATGGAGCCTTCCGGAAGCTGATGGCATCAAGACCGGGCATACCCAGGAAGCCGGTTACTGCCTGGTCGGCTCGGCAGAAAAAGATACCACCCGTTTCATCGCTGCAGTATTCGGTGCAAAATCTGACCGGGCACGTGCCCAGCAAACAAAGGCGCTGCTTAAATTCGGATTCAGGAATTTCACTACCTTGCGCCCCTCCGAGCGTGATATTCGCCGTCAGGTGGAAGTATTCGAAGGCACCGAGAACCATGTCTGGCTAAAACCGGCCTTGCCGATCTGGGTCACAATTCCCAAAGGGAACGAGTCTTCACTGTCATTTCGTTTACGCTATGAATCACCCCTGAAAGCTCCGATCCGGAAAAGTCAAAAGTTGGGCAGCATTGATGCCGTCATCGGCAGCAAGGACAGTGATGGCAAGGTCATCCGGTCATTTCCCATGGTGGCGGCACGCGCTGTTGATCAGGCATCATGGATCAGCCGCCAGTGGGACGGGCTGCGCCTGTGGGTACGGGATGCCACCAGTGACGTGGTCAAGGATGAGACAACCGAACAGGAACAGTAGGGTCTGATATGACACTAACAGCATGGGTAAACGGTCGCTTTCTGCCTCTGGATGAAGCAACCGTCCATATCGAGGATCGAGGATTTCAGTTCGCCGATGGTGTTTATGAAGTCATCGCCTGTTTTGGCGGCACTTTTCTCGATCTGGATGCGCATCTCGACAGGCTCCTGCGTTCCTGCGAAGGCATTGCCATCGCCATGCCGGTTTCTCTGCAAAAACTTAAAACACTGATTGAACAGACATACCAGCATAATCCGTTTGAGGATGCCATGATCTATGTGCAGGTTACGCGAGGTGCAGCCCCCCGCTCCCATCTGGCACAAACCGAATTAACCCCCACGATGGTTATCACATCCCGTGCACTGCCCATGCCATCGGCTAAAAAAATATCGGACGGCGTCAGTGCCATCACCATGGATGATATGCGCTGGAAACGCTGTGACATCAAATCCATTGCGCTGCTGGCCAGTGTGATCGGCAAACAGGAAGCTGCCTTTCGCGGTGCTGATGAAACATTCTGGCTGGATGAACAACAGCACGTACTCGAAGGCTGTGCCACCAATTGTTTTGCTATGATAGGCGGAAAACTTGTGACCCATCCGCTGGATCATCAGGTGCTCGGCGGCATTACCCGCAAGATGGTGTTGAGAATCGCCAGAGAACACGATATCACGGTTGAAGAACGGCCATGGAAACTGACCGAAACAGGCCTGACTGAATGCATGATGAGCAGCACTACCAATGCCATCATGCCCGTTTGTCATATCAACGGAGAAACCATAGATACGGGCAAGCCTGGCCCCATAGCCATACAGCTGCGCGGCAGGATGCTGGATGAGTTCGAAAAGCTGAAGAGGTTATCATGATTAAGGGTGTACTGCTGGATATGGATGGCACCATTGTTGATGCATTCCCGCCCATTATCCGGGCCTTAAATCAGACTTTTATTGAATTCGGCCTGCCGCAAATGAGCCCTGAGGAAGTCAAACGGCATACTGGCAAGGGCGATTGCAGCATGAAAGCACTGTTCGGCGACCGACGCGAGGAAGCTGTGGCACGTTTTCTGGAAATCCACGATGAAGATTATCTGGAGAAAATTAAACCGTTAACAGGTGCGGAAACACTGT
>JAUZQI010000084.1 GCA_030951095.1 Mariprofundus sp.
TAGCGCCATCAAAGGTCCATGCCGGATATTTGTCACCGTTGTTATTGATCACAACATCTTTTTCCATGGCCGTCATCGTGACTTTTACTGTTTTGGCGAAAGCCGCCGGGATACTTACCCCTGCAATCATGGCGAAAATCGCGCATGAAAGCACTCCTGTTTTAAATAGCTTCATTGCTACCTCCTCTGTTTTTTGACCCTTTACGGATCATGCTGGCGGCCTGATTCCTTCAAGCCACCCTTAGCCGTACTTATAAAAGCACCGCTAACCTGCATGCTTGCATTTGCACAGCTTGCGAAGATGTTTGACAAGATCATGGATCTCATCATCAGTAAATGTTCCATCCCATGGAGGCATCAGGGAAGACTTGTTGATTGCCAATCCACCTTCCTTGATCACCTTGAACAACTCGGCATCAGAACGACCACCCATCGATTTTGCATCAGTATGGTCGCGTGGTTGCACAGACATATCCCGAATATTCTCGCCCATTCCATTGCCCTGCATGCCATGACACTGGATGCAGTAGGTTTTGTAATTATCGGCAGCTGTCTCGGCTTGGGAAATAGCGGGCAGCAAAAGAAGTGCTGCCATAGCGATATTCAAGATATATCTATTCATCAAAGTTCTCCTTCGACAAATCAATGATGTAATTTACCAGCTTTTGCATATTGTCTTTAGGCACATGTTTATTGGGCATCCATATTTTCGGATCCCATGCCTGCGGACTACGAATATAGCTGAGCATAAACTCTGGTGTTAATCGTTTACCCGCCGTATACATTTCAGATCCGGATACGCCCCCGTATCCCGGTTCAATTTGATGACAGGCCATACAGCCGTAGATTTTATCAAACATCATCTCACCCAGCGGCCCCGGAGCCATGCTCGCGTCATGCTTTTCTGCCTTGATCAAAGCACTGTTAGCCTTCAGCCCAGCCAACGCCGCTGCCACAGCTTTTGCATCAGCAGCATTCAGCTTCAGATGTCCTTTCAGCGTAGATGTATCAACCAAATCCCGCTTTGGCCCCGGCTTGATATGATCCATATAAAACATCCCTGCGGGGCGAATCCGTTTCGGGTTTTGCAACCATGCCTCAACCCAGTCACTGCGATATTTATTGCCGGCATAAAACATATCCGGGCCCTTGCGCTGCCACAAAGCTGCCAGTGTAGCCGATGCCGGTCCTTTCAGGTTATGGCATGAGGCACAACGCTCTTGCAGGATTGCAGTAGTATCGGCTGCCGCCACAGCAGGTAGCAATGTGCTGAAAATAAATAACACTGGCAACATTAACAATCCTTTCATGCATTTCCCCCGTTTGTGGTTCCCATCCTCATGCGTTGCTCCTCCATAGAAGATTAAAACATCTATCAATAGTGCATCTTATAAGAAGACGAATAATAAATACATCTTTAGTAGATTGTCAACAACAACTGAAAGAATGTAGGCTCAAAATAAAGTATAAAACAATCTCATTGACAGGGTTCACTTATAGTTGAAAAAATAAGGGATGAGCTCGGCGGTTAAATCAATCAAATCTCTGCAAGCAATTGATCCGTCATACTCTCGGCTTGGGAGGCATAACCACCGCCGAAGAGGTTGGCGTGATTGAGAATGTGATAGAGATTATACAAGGTTTTGCGCACTGAATATCCGGCATCCAAGGGCCATACTTCCTGGTATGCGGCGTAGAATTCTGCACCAAACCCGCCAAACAGTTCCGTCATGGCAATATCGGCTTCGCGATCACCGTAATAAATTGCCGGATCGAAAATAACCGGTTGCCCTGTTTCGTCGAAAGCACGGTTACCGCCCCATAAATCACCATGCAGTAATGACGCTTCCGGCGCATAGTTTGTAAAGAATACGTTCAGACTTTCCATCAGGCGCTCGCCTTTGGCCTGCAATAATCCTGTAAACCCGTTGCGGGCCGCCAGTTCGAATTGGAAGCGCAAGCGGCGATCGCGGTAAAAATCGTCCCAGCTATCTGTCCGGGAATTCTGCTGTGGTGTTGAACCGATTGTATTATCACGAATCCAGCCAAATTGTTTGGATGTATATCGATGCATCGTTGCCAATTGCCTGCCGAGCTGTTGTGCCGAGTCCCCTGCCCCACTGCCAAATACAATAAACTCAGATACCAGCCAGGATTTCCCCGCTGCCTCTCCATAGCAGACAGGAGATGGCACACGAATGGCATTAGCCCTGGCCAGTTCATGTAAACCTTCAGCTTCGGCTACAAACATATCCAGCGCATGCGCCTGGTTCAGTTTAACGAAATAATGCTGTCCGTCGCTGTCAAGGCGATAGGCACTGTTGATACTCCCACCGCCAATGGGTTGTTGATTTCTGATTGCGAACGCATGACCGGTTGTTTCCGTGATAGATTTTTCTATAGAAGCCCAGACAGACAAAGATTATGCGGCGCGCTGTTGGTGACGCCGCCGCCATCTGCGGACGACCAGCCAGCGCCAGATCACTTTGACACTCACATAACCGACAAATCCGCTCATCATACCCAGCAATGCACAACCCAACAGGAATGGTTGCCAGATTAGCAACATGCTGTTGAGCAACCACTCCATGCTCGCTTCAAAATGAAACTCCTGTTCCGGCATATTCATCACCCATGCTCCCACTTTATAGGCGGCATAAAATACAGGCGGCATGGTCACCGGGTTGGTCAGCCATACCAGGGCAACGGAAATGGGTAAATTGGCATAAACTAGAATAGCACCAGCGGCAGCCAGCACCATTTGAAACGGCACCGGAATAAATGCACAGATTAAACCAATCAGGAAAGCTTTAGCCAAAGAATGGCGGTTAAGGTGCCACAATGCCGGGTTATGCAGCAGCTTTCCAAAGCACTGCAAACATTTCTGATCACGTATCATCCTGTGATCAGGCATATAGCGCTGAAACATTTTTTTCGGCATGAACGCAAAAGCATAGCCCGGACTATTCATAATTGCTACAGCCCCTTGCCTGCTTGTCTCTTTGGCCACAACAAATCCTGCACAAAAAGGCAGGGTGACATTTGGACGCGATTTAGCCCACCTGCAGACCGAAGCCTGCGAATCGGCTGACGCAATCATCACAACGGTTCATGAATGGTTCGGTCCAGTTTGATAGAATTGATCCTTAGTCCATGCGCGGAAACAAGGGCTCCGGTTTGCGGCACTGGTGCCCGGCTTCAAGCACTCCCCATCCACCATCGGCAGAGAAACTGAACTCATCTGTCTGAACCGCTCGATCAAGAATCTGGCTCAGCATTTCTGTCATTTTTCCGGGCATGAATGGCAACAGTTGCAAAGCCACCAGACGCAGCGTTTCAACCAGATGGTAAAGCACGGTATTGAGGCGTGCATCATTACCCTGTTTGGCCAGCGCCCATGGCGCATTATCCTCGACATAACGATTGCCATGCCGCACCACCGCATTGATGCGATCCAACGCCAGATGGAATGCCTGTTTATCCATATAACCGGCTACATCGCGCTGCATGGCTTCCACATCGGCAATCAGGGCGCGATCGGTTTCATGTTCTTCGACAACAGTGCCGAGCACTCCGCCACTGTATTTTTTCAACATGGACAGGGAGCGGTTGAGCAGATTACCGACATCATTGGCCAATTCTGAATTGTAGCGCTGTTTCAACGCAGTGAACGAAAAGTCGCCATCCTGTCCAAAAGGCACCTCCCGCAGCAGAAAATAGCGCAATACATCGGCATCATATTGTTCAAGTAGTTCTGCAGG
>JAUZQI010000085.1 GCA_030951095.1 Mariprofundus sp.
ATTCCAAAAATTCACTCGAAGTGGGATTGCAACTCATCCATGCAGACTTTTGTAAGTGGCTCTTCATACTATTTTTATCCACTGCTGATATATTTGGGCAATGGAGGGCAAAGATGTCTCTAAGCACAAAACAACGAAAAGAACTCAAGGCAAAAGCTCATTATCTCAAGCCTGTCATCATGGTCGGGCAAAAAGGCCTTAGTGAAAATCTGCGGATGGAAACATCACGGGCACTCGACTCTCATGAACTGATCAAGGTTCATATAGCTCAGGATGACCGGGAAGCCCGAAAACATTGTATGGAAGAGCTGGCCAACAGCAGTGGGGCAGAATTGGTCGGTCAGATAGGAAAAGTCTGCATATTGTATCGCCGGAATTCAACTTCATGAGTAATACCAGTGACACGATCAGGGATCTGCTGGAAAAAGAATTCCATCCTCAATGCCTGCAGATTGAAGATGAATCATGGAAACATTCAGGTCATGCCGGTGTCCGGGAACACGGTGGCGGCCACTATATTGTCCATATCAAATCGGAGCATTTTTCCAGATTATCCCGCAGCCAGTGTCACCGAATGATTTATCGCGCTTTAGCACCGCTGTTCCCCTCCGCTATTCATGCGTTAAGTATTCACATAGATTCTTCAGACGGTTGAAACGTTATAATTTTTTGCGGTAAATAGCCCCGTATCTTTGAACAAGTCAGCGGGATGCTGGCTCATGATGTTTATCTTTATGCGAATTCCGGCAAAATTTCCGCTGGAAATACCGGCCCGTCTACACAGGCACGGCGATATTTTTCTTCTCCATGCTCAAGCGTTTTTATCACGCAGCCGGCACAACCACCGATAGCGCAGGCCATATGTTCTTCCAGACTCAGGAATGTGGGTAAATCAAATTCTCTCCCTGCATTGGCTACAGCATGCAGCATGGGATGTGGCCCGCAGGAGAGCAGCACACAGTGTTGGCGCACATTTTCATCCAGAGCCAGCAGATAATCACGTGCCAGATTCGGCACATACCCTTCATAACAACCGTACAGGCCAGCATTGGAAGCCAGCCGGGAGGCTATGCCGCGTTCCTCTAGTGAAGTAATCGCCAGAATCGCATTGCCATCCACGCCGGGCAGAATCATGGTTGATGGTTTCAGGGCGAAAGGAAATGCCACTTCCGAGCCGGCAAACAGCACGCAATTGGCCTTTCCCTGCAAACGTGTCGCTGCAAAAATCATTGGCGGAATACCCACGCCGCCGCCAATCAACACATATCGTTTTGATGTATCCGACAGGTCAAACGGCTGACCAATCGGCCCCAACATCGGGATCACATCTCCGACAGATCTCTCGGACAATAAGCGGGTGCCATCACCGATTACTTTGTACAACAGATCAACCGTACCCTTCTCAGGGTCGGTTAACATAATCGAGATCGGTCGGCGCAGCGCTCGTTCATTGGATACGCGCAGGTGAACAAACTGGCCCGGCAGCGCTTTCGCTGCTGTTTGCGGCGCATGCAGGCGCATGACGAACTGGTCGCCCGGGTGGGTAATGTGCGCTAAAACCTTAGCATTTTCTTCGTAAACCGGATTTTGATTGACGTTAGTCACGTACGCGGCCTTCGGCATAGACAATCCGCCCTGCTTTCAGCGTGTGGGTGACTTGTCCGGTCACCTCTTTGCCATGCCATGGTGTGTTTTTTCCTTTGGAAACCAGATGGTTGCGATCCACTGTCCACGTCGCGCCCGGATCAAAGATGACGATATCCGCAGCGCTACCGATACTCAGCGTGCCGCTGTCTAGTCCCAGCAGGCTGGCCGGATTGGAGGTCATTTTGGCCAGCATATCGGAGAGCGATAACACACCATCACGTACCAGCTGCAACGACACCGGCAGCATGGTTTCCAGCCCGACAATGCCAAAAGCGGCGCAGGACAGACCACAGCGTTTGTCATCCTCGTGATGCGGGGCATGATCGGTGGCAATCACATCAATGGTGCCGTCCCTCAATCCTTCAATCACCGCCTGCCGATCTGTTTCAGTTCTGAGCGGCGGGCTCATTTTGGCATCGGCATTAAAGCCCAACACCTCTTCTTCCGTCATGGCAAAATGGTGAGGTGCCGCTTCCGTGGACACTTTCAATCCCTCGGCCCGGGCTGTACGCACCAGTTCTACTGCACCTTTGGATGAAATATGAGCGACGTGATAACGCGCATCCACGCGGCGCGCCAGCATAATATCGCGGGCAATCATCGAATCTTCACCCTCGACAGGCATGCCTGTCATACCCAGTTGGGTGGATACCCAGCCCTCGTTAATCGCACCGCCTTTGGTCAGCGCCAGTTCTTCGGCGTGCTGAATTACCAGGAAGCCGAAGCTGGAAGCATATTCCAGCGCCTTGCGCATCACACCCGCATGCCAGATTGGCATACCGTCATCGGAGAATGCGACACAACCGGCGCGCGAAAGCTCACGCATTTCGGTCAGTTCCTTGCCGTCCAGATTTTTGGTCACGGCACCAATCGGGTGAACATTGCACAATCCCACCTGGCGGGCACGCTCGATAATCTGGAGTGCCACACCGGCATGATCGATATGCGGGCCGGTATTGGGCATGCAGCACATGGTTGTGACACCGCCAGCCACGGCAGCCCGGGAACCGGATTCAATATCCTCTTTCCATTCCTGTCCGGGCTCGCGCAGATGTACATGCATATCTATCAGGCCCGGACATACGATTCTGCCATCGGCATCAATCGTGTTTTCTGCAATGCCGTTAAATTTTCCTGTCCCTGCAATGCGGCCATCCTCAATCCACAGGTCACAGATTTCATCCAGCTGACTGGCCGGATCAATCACACGTCCACCCTGAATCAGCAGTTGGGCCGCACTCATAATAAACTCCCCTGTACATGCATGGCTTCCATGGCCATTTTTTTGCTGGGGCCGGGCCTGCCCAGGCGCTGTTGGCCGCCGCACAGTGCAGTCAGCACGGCCATACGTATGGCCACGCCATGCTCGACCTGATCGAGAATCAGGGCCCGGGCCGAATCGGCGACATCTGTAGCGATTTCCACACCACGATTCATCGGCCCCGGATGCATGACCAGACATCCTTCAGCGGCTGCTTTTAAACGTTTGCGATTCAGACCATAGGCTTCGTGATA
>JAUZQI010000086.1 GCA_030951095.1 Mariprofundus sp.
CTTAAATGGTCGGGGCGGGGTGATTCGAACACCCGACCCTCTGGTCCCAAACCAGATGCGCTACCAGGCTGCGCTACGCCCCGTTATTTAAGCCTTCATGCGAAGGCGGCGGACAATAGGCATCCACTACCCTTTCGTCAATCCCCTAATCGTTACATCCTTACCCTTATCCGGTTGGATGATGACTACTGACGTGCAACAGATTCATGGATAGACTCGCCATCCTTTCTGTTCTATTGAATCCAGCCTGAAGTGAGGTACGCGATGGGAAAAATCACCATGCTTGGAACTACAATTTGCTGCATACGCAAAAATGGTCAGGTCGCTATTGGTGGCGATGGCCAGGTGACACTGGGTGACACCGTCGTCAAACACGGTGGCCGAAAAGTGCGCACGATTCGTGATGGTGCCATTTTAACCGGATTTGCCGGTTCCACGGCTGATGCCATGAATCTGTTTGAACGCTTTGAAGCCAAGCTGGATGAACATGCCGGCAACTTGCTGCGTGCTGCCGTGGCCTTGGCCAAGGACTGGCGTACCGATAAATACCTGCGTCAACTTGAAGCGATGATGATCGTTGCAGATAAAGACAATACATTATTGATTTCCGGCAATGGCGATGTACTGGAGCCGGATGACGGCGTGGCCGCGATCGGCTCCGGTGGCGGTTATGCCAAAGCAGCAGCAACTGCCCTACTCAATCACAGTGAGCTCAGTGCCGCTGATGCTGCGCGCGAAGCTATGCTTATTGCTGCCAATATCTGCATTTACACCAATAATAATATTACCATTGAATCCATTCCCAGGGAGTCGTAAAGGTGAGCAAGACCATGACACCACGTGAAATTATTTCAGAGCTCGACCGTTATATTGTCGGTCAGGATGATGCCAAACGAGCCGTTGCCATTGCACTTCGCAATCGTTGGCGGCGGCATCAGGTGGACTCCCCCATGCGTGAGGAGATCACACCAAAAAATATCTTGATGATCGGCCCCACCGGTGTGGGGAAAACCGAGATTGCCCGGCGACTGGCCCGACTGGCCAATGCACCGTTTATCAAGATTGAAGCCACCAAATTTACTGAGGTCGGCTATGTCGGTCGCGATGTTGAAACGATTATCCGTGACCTGGTTGATACCGCGATTAAAATCGTGCGTGAAGAGCATCTGGCGCGCGTACAAACCAAAGCCGAAAAAGTGGCTGAAGACAGATTGCTCGATATTCTTATTCCGCATCCTGTTGCTCCCAATGGCCCGCATAGCAGTGATGCCAATGCCTCATCCAGCGAATCGCGCGAAAAAATGCGCCATAAATTGCGCCTGGGTGAATTAAACGGGCGCCAGGTTGAAATTGATGTGGAGCCGCAACAGGGCATGCCGGTCATGCAAATGTTTACCGGACAGGGAACCGAAGCGATGGATATCCAGGATATGCTCGGCAACATGATGGGTAAACAGAAGACAAACAAGCGGATGAATGTGTCCGATGCGTTGAAAATTATTCAGCAACAGGAAGCAGATCGCCTGCTGGATATGGATGCCATCAAGGATGAAGCCATCAAACGAGCCGAGAATGACGGCATCGTTTTTCTCGACGAAATGGATAAAATCACGCATCGTAGTGGCGTTCAGGGCGGAGATGTGTCCCGTGAGGGGGTACAGCGGGATTTGTTGCCGCTGGTTGAAGGCACAACCGTGAATACGCGTTATGGCCATATCAAAACCGATCATATTCTGTTCATTGCCTCCGGCGCTTTTCATCTGGCCAAGCCATCCGATCTGATTCCCGAATTACAGGGGCGCTTTCCCATCCGGGTTAATCTGCATGCGCTGGGTGAAACAGAATTCCGACGCATTCTGGTCGAACCGGAATCCTCGTTGACACGTCAGTATGCTGCCTTGTTGAAGACGGAGAATGTCACCATTGAATTTGATGAAGATGGCATCTCCGAACTGGCCCGCATCGCTGTGCTGGTGAACGAAAAAACCGAAAATATCGGCGCCCGCCGCCTGCATACCCTGCTGGAGCACGTGCTGGAAGATATCAGCTTTGAAGCTTCTGACCGCAGCGGTGAAAACGTGCGCGTAGATGCAGAATATGTACGTGACCAGCTGGGCGAAATCTGCGAAGACGAAGACCTGTCGCGGTATATCCTGTAAAACCTATTTACCACAAAGGCACAATGAAACCCTGTTGTGGACAGTATTCAGACCACCATAAGAATTGGGAACATCATAACGCACCTGCTTTTTATGCCTCTATGTCTTTGTGGTAACCGCCTATAACAACTTGGCTACCGGAGCGAAAGATTTTCGGTGAATCGGGCATGGGCCATATTCACGCAGCGCATCCATGTGCACTTTGGTGCCATAACCTTTGTGTTTCGAGAACTGATAGCCGGGGTACTGCAAGTCAAACATGGCCATCATGCGATCACGAATAACTTTGGCGACAATCGAAGCGGCAGCGATCTCCTGCACTTTATCATCACCTCCGATAATGGCTTCAGCTGGCACAGCCAGATCGGGAACGCGATTACCGTCCACCAGCACTTTGGCCGGCACAATCGCCAACCCTTCAACCGACCTGCGCATGGATAACATCGTAGCATGCAGAATATTGAGCTGATCAATCTCGTCGATCGAGGACATCGATACCGAATAAGCCACAGCATGTTTTCGGATATGATGGTAGAGCTTCAACCGTTTCTTCTCGGCCACTTTCTTGGAATCACGATACTTGCCCAAATAAGGGTCATCCGGCGATAAAATCACCGCCGCCGTCACCACCGGCCCCGCCAGCGGCCCACGCCCTACTTCATCTACCCCTGCCAACATGGTTTTGAAGGTTGCCGTTGAACAATATCTAGTCAACTTAAGTTTTTTCAGTTCAATGAAAATGTTATTTCCATGATCAATTATTATTCTGCTATAATGAAAATACTGCGATAAAAGCAGATGGGGGGATACCATGAAACTAGGACTCGCACTGTCGGGAGGCGGATTCCGAGCCTCATTTTTTCATATCGGCGTTTTGGCCAATCTAGCAGAAACAGGAAAACTCAAGCAAATTGAAGTAATTTCAACTGTTTCAGGTGGATCCATAGTTGGGGCCATGTATTATGTTAAACTAAAAAAACTTCTTGATAGTGGCCCATCGGCGACAGATGAACAACTTGTATCCCTGATACAGGAGTTAGAAGTCGAATTTCTTGCTGGAGTGCAAAAAAACATCCGTATGCGAGCATTTATCAACCCTCTAAAAAACTTACGAATGTCATTGGCAAACTATTCAAGAAGTGATCGACTTGCTGAATTATATGACGAACTATTCTATCGCCCTGTACTGAACCCCGATAGCAATACAATGATCAAAATGCGCGACTTAAAGATAGCGCCCAATGGAAAAAAAGTTAAACCTGTCGAATACAATAAAACAATTGCTTCAGACAATTGTAAATTACCAATTATCCTGATCAATTCAACATCCCTGAACAGTGGACATAACTGGCGTTTTGAAGCTTCAAGAATGGGGGAAGCCGAGCATATCTCTAAAGAAATGTTAATGATCGATAAAAACTCCCGTTTCAGTAGGCCCGACAAATATGCTGATATGCCAGAAGGATCCGCCAATATTAAACTCGGACATGCCGTGGCAGCCTCAGCATGCGTTCCGGGGCTATTTAATCCACTCGCTATCAGTGATTTATATAAAGACATTCGTATACAACTCGTTGACGGTGGGGTACATGATAATCAAGGGATCGAAGCATTAATAGATAAAGGCTGTGATGAAATTATTATTAGCGATGCATCAGGGCAAATGGGCAATGAGTTAGAGCCCTCCGCCCATATACCGCAAGTTGTCGGTCGCAGTAACAGCATTCTCATGGACAGGGTGCGTGAAGAAGAATTGAAAGAGCCCCTGAGCAATCACAATAGAAAAAAACCAATGTTTTTGCATTTACGAAAAGGACTTACTTCAAAAAAAATTTCCTATATCAATGAACAGAAGCCCAGCGAACCCAACGATGACCAGAGTCAGTTATTTGGAGTTCACCCGGACATTCAAAATGCACTTTCTAATA
>JAUZQI010000087.1 GCA_030951095.1 Mariprofundus sp.
AGATACCACGATCCAGCGAGGCCTGAATATCGTCAGGGTCATCCTCGCCAGCCAGCATGAAGGTATTGGTCATGCGCGGTAAAACCGGATGCGCATAAGATTCGCGGCGGCCGTTACCGGTTGGTTCCATGCCCGTCAGACGCGCATTTTGCTTATCCATCAGATAGCCGGTCAATATGCCGTCTTCAATCAGTATTGTGCGGTTGGTGGCCGTGCCTTCATCATCGACGTTTAATGAACCCCGGCGTTCAGAAATTGTACCATCGTCTACAACGGTAATGCCTTTTGCTGCAACCTGCTGACCCATTTTACCCGAAAAGACAGAGGTTCCCTTGCGGTTGAAGTCGCCTTCAAGGCCGTGGCCGATGGCTTCATGCAAGAGGATGCCCGGCCATCCCGGACCCAGCACAACCGGCATGGTTCCGGCTGGTGTCTCATGGGCATCCAGATTCAACAGCGCCAGCCGTATAGCCTCATGTACCAGTCGTTTGGCTTCATCACCATCGGTCAGGCGGGATAGGGTAAAGCGACCGCCGCCGCCGGCAGAACCGGTTTCACGCATGCCGTTCTGTTCAACCACAACAGATACATTGAGCCGTACCAGTGGGCGTGCATCATGGATACATGCGCCATCCATGCGAATAATGTGAATGTCGGAAAAAGAGGAGGAGATATTGGCAAACACCTGTTTGACACGCGGGTCAATGTTTCTGGCTAATGTATCCAGTTTTTCCAGTAACGTTTTCCGTTGCGAGAAATCAACCGACTCAGCCGGATTGATGCCCTGATAAAGTTGTGTGGCGGGCGTATTCTGATGAATGGAGATCGGAGCATGATTCTGCCCGTTTTCTGCAATTGCCCTGGCCGATTTGCCAGCTTCGAGAAGGGCTGTTGTATCCAGCCTGTCTGTGAATGCGTGGCCGGCCGATTCACCTTTGATAACACGTGCTCCCATACCCTGATGGGTAGATGCGGAAACGTGTTTGACGCGACCTTCTTCCAGCGCCAGCGATTCAGAACACGAATACTCCAGATACAGATCACCATCATCGGCATTGGCGGGAAGCATGTGCGCGAGAACAGATTGCAGGGTATTGATGGAAACGGGTAAGTGGGTAGCCGGCATTGATCCGGGAGAGTTATCAGACATGGGCCTAATCGTCGTGGCTGCTGGTTTTCTGTCAAGGCTGGCGGATGATGTCATCATACAGGACTTATAATATGAGCCACTTGCAAAAGTTTGAGTGGAAGAGTTGCAATCTCACTTCGGCGCACTACGAACTGGAACGAGGTATGGTGGTTCCATTCGCCAAAATTCCAGTTCGTAGTGCGCCGGAGTGGAAAAAAATCGCTGCTCACGACTTTTGCAAGTGGCTCAATATCACAGGAATAATTCAAGGTGACGGTGACGGATTATTTTTTTAGCCTGCTGCACATGATTGAATTATTGAAAGTATCCGATCCTGTTACTCTGCACATTCTGAGTGATGTGCTGGAGTCAAAACAAATCCTGTTTCGCGTTGAAAATGCCGGTATGAATGCCCTGATGCCATTGCCAACTGTGATGGATGCGCGGGTGTTGGTGGCTGAGGAAGATTTAGTGGCTGCAAAGCTGATTGTGCATGATCTGGGATTGGACAAGTGATTCGTGGCGCACTGGCGCTGTTAAGTGGTATGCAATTATTGCTGAGGCGCTCAGAATTGCGCGCCATCCTGTGGCGTATGCTGGCGTTGCTATTGGTGCTGATGGTTGTGCTTGCTTCGGCCACATTCTGGCTGGTGGATTATATCACGGCGTTATGGATTCCGGCTGGCGATGCCTGGTATTGGCAGGTGTTATCCTGGTTGGCCGGACTGCTGGCCTTTGTGTTGGCAATGATTTGCGGGATTGTGAGTTTTGTTACGCTTGGTTCGGCGGTGTCAGCACCTTGGCTGGATGATCTGGCCGCGCGTACGGAAGCGTTATCGGGCAAACAAGTGGCAGCGCAATCATCGGGTTGGATGCAACTGATACTACAAAGTTTGGCTAACTCGATTCGCCCGTTGTTTGGTTTGCTGATGTGGGGTGGGGCGGCGTTGCTGTTTTTCTGGTTGCCGCCATTGGCAACGGCAATTTGGACGTATGGCGCGGTACGTTTTCTCAGTTATGAATTAATAGACCCGACTGCTTCTCGGCGTAGCTGGGGTTTTAATATGCGCAAACAGCAATTGCTTGATAGGCGGTGGTTTTACTTAGGCTTTGCCGGGCTGGCGATGTTGCTGTTGATGGTGCCGTTGTTAAATCTGTTGGTCATTCCCGCTGCTGTGGTGGGTCATAGTCAATACTTGTCTCTCAAGGACGGGTAACACAAGCTTGTATTTCCTCATGTTCGTGATGACACACAACAAGTAGGGGATGCAATCGACGAATCAGGCGGCTACACTGCGCCGCTGTCTTTTAACATGAAACAAACAGCGCATTATGGAGGTGTCAGGTATGCCCTGGAGCAACAATGGCAACAATGACAATAATCAAAATCAGAACCCGTGGGGTAATCGTGGTGGAAACAACCAAACCCCACCTGATCTGGACGAAGTAATTCGCCGTTTACAGGAACGCTTTGGCGGGATGTTTGGTGGCGGCGGAAAAGGTGGTTCGGGTAACGGGCCTGAAATAAGCAAAAATATGATTGTCGGCATTATGGCCGCAGTCGTATTGTTTTGGGGTTTGTCCGGTTTTTATATGGTGGCCGCTGATGAGGAAGCAGTGGTGTTACGCTTCGGCAAACATGTTGCCACCAAGGGGCCTGGATTGAACTGGGCAATTCCGTATCCGATTGATACGGTCGAGAAATTGCCGGTAACGCGTGTACAACGGCTGGAGATCGGTTTCCGACATTTTAGTGATGGCATTATCCGCAAACGTACCAATGAATCACTGATGCTGACCAAGGATGAAAATATCGTTGATATTTCCTTTATCGTACAATACAAGATCAAGAGTGTTGAAAACGTCCTGTTCAACATTGATAAATCCGAGAAAACTGTTCGTGATGCAGCCGAGTCTGCGATCAGGGAGGTGATTGGGCGCACCATGATTGATGATGTGTTGACCACCAAAAAGGCCGAAGTGGAAGTGGAAACGCAGGATTTGATTCAGTCGATTCTAAACAGTTACAAGGCGGGTATTTCGATCAGCACAGTGAAATTGCAGGATGTGCAGCCGCCTGAGCGCGTGATCAAGGAATTCAAGGATGTGGCTTCTGCGCGGGAAGATAAAGAGCGTGCCAAAAATGAGGCACAGGCTTATGCCAATGATATTATCCCGAATGCCCGTGGTGAAGCCAAGAAAATGGTGCTTGATGCCGAAGCTTATGCCAAGCAGGTCGTAGCGCGTTCGAAGGGTGAGTCAGATCGTTTTGAAAGCGTATTAGCGGCTTATAAGCTGGCCCCTGAAGTGACACGCAAACGTTTATACATGGATACGATGCAGGATGTGTTGGCTCGTGCCGACAAGATTATTATTGATGGTTCAGTGGCTGGACATGTGTTGCCGTATTTGCCGCTTGATAAACTGGGTACCAAGGTGGAGGTGAAGAAATGAGCCCGAAACATACTATCATAGCTATTCTTTTGGCTGCTATTGCAGCTGTATTCAGTATGAGCGCTTTTGTGGTGGATCAGCGTGAACAAGCGTTGGTGTTACAGTTCGGTAATCCCAAAGCTGTGGTGAAAGAAGCCGGCCTGCATTTCAAGCTGCCATGGCAGAATGTCACCACCTTTGATCAGCGTTTGCTGGAAAGTGATGCGGCTCCCAATGAAGTCATTACCAAGGATAAAAAATCCATTATGGTGGATAATTATACCCGTTGGCGCATTACTGATCCGCTTAAAGTGTATCAGGTAGCGCGTACGCAGACAGGTGTGGTTGCCCGCATGGATGATGTGGTGCGTGGTAAGGTGCGAGAGGTGCTGGGGCAGCATACTCTGTATGAAATCGTGTCCGGTGGTGATAAAGAGACACTGCGTATTGCACTTATGAAATCAATTCGTGACCGGGCTGATGAAGGTGTGAAAGATTACGGAATATCGGTTATTGATGTGCGTATCAAACGTGCCGATCTTCCGCAGGAGAACTCGGAAGCTGTATTCCAGCGGATGAAGGCAGAACGAAACCGTATTGCCAAGGAATATCGCTCCGAAGGTGAAGAAGCTGCCAAGGAAATTCGTGCTACGGCTGAAAAGACCCAGAAAACTCTGCTTGCAGAAGCCTATAAGACATCTGAAATTATTCGTGGTAAAGCCGATGCCAAGACCACAGCAATTTATGCCAAGGCTTATAACAAGGATCCCAAATTCTATGCATTTACACGCTCACTGGAAGCGTATCGCAAGTCGATTGATGCTGACACCAAGCTGGTGATTTCACCGAACTCCGAATTCTTTAATTTCTTCGAACAATCCAGAAGATAAACGGGTTATTGTGACGAAAGTGATTCGTCATGGATGATCTGCTGGTGGCGCTCGGGCTGGTGATGGTGCTGGAAGGTGCGATGTATGCACTTTTCCCGCAGCAGATGATAGATATGATCAGACGATTGCCGGAAATGCCACCGCGCGCTATTCGGCTGGCGGGTCTGGCGGCCGTGGCTGTGGGGTGGCTGGTCGTCAAATTTGTCAGGGGTTCATAATGGCATTGGTGATTACTGACGATTGTATCAATTGTGCTGTTTGTGAACCTGAGTGCCCGAATTTGGCGATTTTCGAGGGAGAGGAAATCTTTGAAATTGATCCGGACCGTTGCACCGAATGCGTAGGTCATTTTGATGAACCCCAGTGCCAGATGGTTTGTCCGGTGGACTGTATTCCAGTCAATCCCGAGCGAACTGAGTCGATAGAAGTGTTACAGCAGAAATATGAAACACTGACGGGAAAGAGTGAATGAGCGGCCGCTTGTTTATCGTATCAGGCCCGTCGGGTGTCGGAAAATCTGCCCTGTGCAACTCTTTGTTACAACAGTGTCCTGATTTGAAACTATGTATTTCCTGCACGACCAGAGTGCCCCGACCCGGGGAAACCGATGGGCGTGAATACCATTTCCTTGGCACGGAAGATTTCGTATCGCAGCGTGATCAGGGTCTGTTTCTGGAATGGGCTCATGTACACAGTAATATGTATGGTACACGGCAAAGAGATGTGGAAGATATGCTGGCTGCTGATCGGGATGTGTTGCTGGAAATCGACTGGCAGGGTGCCAGACAGGTGGCTCAAAAGATTCCATTGGCTGTTCGTGTGTTTATATTGCCACCATCACTGGATGAATTGCGTCGCCGTTTGATCTCGCGTGGCCAGGATGAAATGGATGTCGTCAATGTTCGAGTAGCAGCTGCGCAGCAAGAGATGGCCCATGCTGGCGAGGCACACTATCAGATTATCAACGCTAATTTTGATGAAACACTGAACAGTTTGGAGAATATTTTTACCACAGTAGAGCCGCTTGCAAAAGTCTGAGTGGATGAGTTGCAATCCCACGTCGAGTAAATTTTTGGAATGGAATGA
>JAUZQI010000088.1 GCA_030951095.1 Mariprofundus sp.
GCTTTGACAATGGTCTTGGCCAGTTCAGTGCTGACACCCTGCTTGATCAGAATCTCCTGCCGCTTGCAGCCACCGCTGGCATCTTCGGGATCATTATACTCTAGACAGGATGGCTCCAGTTTACGGCGCACCAGTTTGGCACGCAGAATCTCCGTTACTGTATTGAGTTTGTTGATGTCATCACCGATGACCGTAATAGATTGCTCTCCCAGCTCAATGCTGGCTTTACTACCCTTGAAATCATAACGGGTGGTGATCTCCTTGATCACTTGGTTCACCGCATTGCTCATTTCCTGCATATCGGTTTCGCTGACAATATCAAAACTGGGCATGGTTCACTCCTTTGCCGTTGGCTGTAAATGGATATGCCGGTTACTCCGGAACATCTATTCAAAAAACAAATTCTGCCGTTTCAAACTTTGACAAGCAATGAGCCTGACTTAAGCTTGGCAACTGGAAGGAGAGACATTTGCCCAACGCATTCAAACATGATTTTTCAGAAAAGTTTTCAGCTGGCCTGACGCGCATCAAAAAACGTAAGCTGCCAAAGCTGTCGCTCCCCTCTCCCCGTTGGTATCCCGTACTCGGCGCACTGGCCGGTTTTCTGTTTATTCTGCTGTTCATCGGCGGTGTCGGCCAGGATGCACGCGCCCGAATGACTGTGCCGCATGAAGAATGGCTGAATGCCGTGCACCCGGCTGTTAGCTCCGCTTTGCGCATACGCCGTGAACAATTGCGCTCCGGAGATCATGCCGTTGCTGCACTGGAACGGCTGGGTTTTGGCAAATCGGAAAGCCACCGTATGATTGCAACTGCCAACGAGAAGTATCAGTTGAAAAATATTCGCGCCGGACAGATTTTCAAGCGTGTGGATTCGGATAAAGGTATTGATTTCTACTATAATGTAGATGCTGAAAAACGGCTGCGCCTGCATCAAAAGAAAGGTCAAACAGACTGGCAAGCCAATATTGAAACACGTAAGATATTTACCCGCCAGCGCATCTCCTCAGGCGCGATTGATGGCAGCCTGTTCGGTGCCGCAGAGCGGGCCGGCATGGATCAGCGCACAACCATGAATCTGGTCGATATTTTTGCCTGGGACATTGATTTCGCCAGAGATATGCGCAGTGGCGATACCTTCAAGGTTATCTATGAAGAGCGCTATGATGATAACGGGAAAACGCTTGAAAGTAACATCCTTGCAGCGCAATTCATCAATCAGGGAAAAACATATCAGGCCGTCCGTTATGAACAGGCTGATGGCAAGATCAGTTATTTTACGCCGGATGGGAAAAGCATGCGCAAAGCTTACCTGAAAGCCCCGGTTAAATTTTCACGCATATCGTCCCGCTTCCATCTCAAACGCAAACATCCGATTCTCGGCTATACGCGAGCCCATCGCGGTGTCGATTATGCTTCACCCAGTGGTACGCCCATCCATGCTATTGGCGATGGTTATATCGCCTTCAAAGGCTGGAAAGGCGGGTATGGCCGTTTTATTCTGATCCGGCACAACAATCGCCAGCACTCAACCGCCTATGCACATATGCGCCGTTATGCACGGGGCATCAAAAAAGGGATGCATGTCAAACAGGGGCAGATTATCGGTTATGTCGGCATGTCCGGATTAGCCACGGGGCCGCATCTGCATTTTGAATTTCGTTCACGCGGTCGGGCCGTGAACCCGCTGACAGTCAAGCATCCGCCAGCCAGACCTGTCGCCAAATTGGAACGTCCCCGTTTTTTGCAACAAACCGCCCCGCTTCTGAGTCAATTGAAACAGCAACAGCCCGGGCTGGTCTGGAGTTGATATGCATGCCAGTCTCTTGAAATGAGCAAGTCGACAGTCACACCGCAACAACAATCATGGCTGGATAAAGCGCACCGGGTGCTGGATATCGAAATCGCCGCCATCAATGCACAGCATGACATCCTCGGGATTCCGTTTGTACATGCTGTAGAATCAATTCTCGCGCTGGATGGCCGTCTGGTTGTCGTCGGCATGGGTAAATCCGGCATTATCGCCAAAAAAATTGCCGCCACCTTCGCATCCACCGGAACACCGGCATTTTTTGTACACGCCGCTGAAGCACAACATGGTGATCTGGGCATGATTACCGGCCACGATGCCGTACTGGCACTCTCACACAGTGGAGAAACAGCCGAGGTGTGTGGCCTGCTGCCGGAAATCCGTCGTCGTGGTGCAAAAGTCATTGCTATTACCGGCAACACCACCTCCACACTGGCCCGCTATGCTGATTCGGTGCTGCATATTCCTATCGACAAGGAAGCCTGCCCTTTGAATCTGGCTCCCACCGCTTCGACGACAGCCACACTGGCGTTGGGAGATGCGCTGGCTGTGGTTGTACTTAAACAACGTGGATTCAGGGAAGAAGATTTTGCCCGCGTTCACCCGGCCGGCAGTCTTGGACGCAAATTGCTGCGCGTAGCTGATATCATGCACAGCGGCGATGAATTACCGCTGGTCACTGCAGATGCCAGTTTACGTGAAGCTATCATGGCCATGAGCAGTCACAGGCTCGGCGTTACCGGTGTCACCGAGGCCGGCAAACTGATTGGCTGTCTGACAGATGGCGATCTTCGCCGCATTCTCGAAGCCGGTGACCTTGATATTGAAGCGCCGGTGCGTATGCAAATGCACTCTGAACCAGCGACGATCACAGCCAATAAACTGGCCAGTGAAGCCTTGCACTGCATGGAAACAAGGAAGATCATGGTGTTATTCGTGTGTGATAGCGCCCGGCAAACGCTTGGTGTGGTGCATATGCATGATATACTGCAGGGGGAAGCCGGATGAGTCAGAGAGAACCGGGGCAGAAAAATCCGGCACAGAAAATCGGGTTTGATTTTCCGTTCGACAAGGCATGTCATATTCGCATGCTCATTCTGGATGTCGATGGTGTCATGACCGATGGCTCCATTATCATGGATCAACATGGCGATGAATGGAAAGCTTTTAACGTCCGCGACGGACACGGCATCAAAATGCTACAGCGTGCCGGCATCAGCATCGCCATCATTACCGGTCGATCATCCAGGGTTGTGGCCGCCCGTGCGCACGATCTGAGCATCGAATTTGTCATTCAGGGATGTCTGAACAAGGCAGAAGGTCTGGCCGCTCTGGAACAACAATCAGGCATCCCAGCCAAATACTGCGCCATGATGGGCGATGATGTGCTCGACCTGCCGCCCATGTATCAATGCAGTCTGAGTCTGACCCCGGCCGATGCACATCAGGCTGTATGTTCCCATGCCGACTGGATTTCAGATGCCGCCGGTGGACACGGAGCTATCCGGCAAGCTGCGGAAGGCTTGATTCTGGCGACAGGTGCATGGAATGAAGTCATTCAGTCCCGTTATCATACCTCCCCCGCTGAATGCGGCTGGCGTCTATAAACGCTGTTAATGCAAAAAAAAATATGGCGAAGCCTGAAATGGACCAGTTTGATCGTATCCGTAGCCAGTATCGTACTGGCAATTGTTCTGATGCGTATGAGCGGGCCGAAAGAAGCAACATCTACCGGAACTGATACGGAGGAATCGAAAACCCGGGTCGAAAGTCCGGTTATCGTTGAACGAAAAGATGGAAAGATCACCTGGCAATTGCGCGCCCGTGAAGCCAATCAGCAACTTGATGGAAAAATGCACCTGATCAATCCGATTCTTGTGCTCTACACTGAGGGTGGAAAGGACATCAATATTGAAAGCGATCAGGCATGGTTTGAACCCTTGCGGCGTAACGTGCGGTTCAAGCATCATGTCGTGGTGCATTATGATGTCTGGACGATGCAAACCGAGGTGATGGTTTACGTCAGTGCCAAAGATGAAATTCATGTGCCTGGCAAATTCCGCGTGCAGGGTAAAAGCATCAGAGCCCGCGGCAAAAACATGCGCCTGCACCGGACAACCGGAGAGATCAATGTGGAAAATGGAATCTGGATCGAAGATTCAGATCCGCACTGGCAAGGAGTATTATCAAAATGACAATCCAGCGTAACCTGTTGTCAGTTATATTCATGCTGATCATCGGACTTCTGCCAAACCAGTCATGGGCCGGAGCAGTGAAAATCGAAGCCGAAAAAATGACCATTTATCATAAAAGTAACCAGGTCATTTTTACCCAACACGTCCATTTGACACGGGAAGATTTTGAACTGTATTGCGATCGTCTGGTCGCCTATTATACGGACAAGGATCTTGACCGTGCCGAAGCATTTGGCCATATCAGACTCCGGCATGGAAAAGTAAAAGGAACTTCCGACAACGCAGTATTCAATCAGCGTAAAGGTACACTTACACTTATGGGTAATGCTGTACTGAAACAGGATGGTAGCCATATTGAAGGTGACCGAATTGTTCATGATATGAACAGTGATCAGACTGTAGTGACCCCGGTCAAAGGCGGCAGAACACATATGACCATTGAATCAGCAGGACCAGGTGCCAATATCCTGCCTGCGGCGGATAAAAAGAAATGATTTCCCATCACCTTTCAGCCAGAGCTTTATGCAAGAGCTATCGCAACAAGCAGGTGGTCATTGATGTCGATATTGATGTCCACTCCGGCCAGTGTGTTGGCCTGTTGGGGCCGAACGGGGCAGGCAAAACCACCAGTTTTTATATGGTCTGTGGTCTGGTTCCGGCAGATGGCGGCAATGTAAGTCTTGATGAACAGGATATTACTCATCTGCCGATGTATTTACGTGCCCGCAAAGGCATTGGCTACCTGCCGCAGGAAGCCAGTATTTTTCGCAAATTGACAGTGCGGGAGAACCTGCTGGCAATTTTTGAAACACTGGATATCCCCGATATTCAGATTGAAGAAGAATTGGAATCCCTGCTAATCGACCTGGGTATTGAAGGTGTGCAACATCAGAAAGCATTCACGTTGTCCGGCGGACAACGCCGACGTACTGAAATCGCACGCGCCCTGGTCAGCAAACCAAAGTTTTTGCTACTGGATGAGCCATTTGCCGGTGTCGACCCGATCGCCGTTGAAGATATCCAGACGATTATATCCGAGTTACGCGGCAAGAATATTGGCATCCTCATTACTGATCATTATGTGCGTGATACGCTGTCCATTTGCGATCAGGCATATCTGATGAACGAAGGTAGAATTCTTGTACAGGGAACTGCCAATGAAATCATCAATCATCCGGATGCACGCCGCTTGTATCTGGGTGAAAGTTTTTCGATGTAACGCAGTGTCTCTTTGCCTCATACTGGAAAAACTGGCAACATGTGACTAAATATCAGCTTCATACAGGGAGATAGTAACACGTTGACGAATCAAACCGGAACCGAATCAGTGATTGTCGCATTAACCGGCGCTTCAGGAGCAGCGTACGGCCTGCGCCTGATTCAGCGTCTGGCAAAAGCCGGTATCTTTCAGCATATTTTGTTATCCGATGCTGCCCGGGTTGTGTTGAAACAGGAATCAGGCCTTGCCTTGCCTGATACAACATCACTGGCGCATGCGCTGGCAGAACACCTGAATATTTCCGATGAACTGATGCGCTGCTATGCCCTTGATGACTGGTTCTCGCCTGCGGCTTCCGGCTCGGCCGGCATCAAAAAAATGGTGGTCATCCCCTGTTCCATGGGCACGCTGGCCCGCATTTCAAGCGGCGCTTCGGATAAT
>JAUZQI010000089.1 GCA_030951095.1 Mariprofundus sp.
CTCTGTTTTACCATTTCTGTAACGGGCTTCGTTTCCTTTCTATTGATGCCGGCTGGTGCGAAAGTCGGAATTTTTTACGTCTGTCCGCTCGAGTCGTCATTGGCGCAGCGATTTTCTCTGCTGTTTTGCTGGCAGTGATGTTATGAGGCTGGTCAAAGATCCGGGTTCGGCGCACAGTGGTTTCAGGGACTGGTATTTGCAGCGTTTGTCCGCCGTTGTTCTGGCCATCTTGCTTCCGCTTCCATTGGCAGTGCTGGTGATGGTTTATACCGGTCAGATCGATCAATTCGGATTGTTGGATATTATCGATCATTTTGTTTCCCGTCTGTTGCACACGCTTCTGATTATTGCACTGATTATTCATGCCTATATGGGGTTGAAAGTGATAATCGAGGATTATGTGCCGATAATAGGCTGGCGGGTCAGTCTGATCGGTGCCATGATGGTGGTGATGTCGGGTTTTGGCATTTGGTGGCTGGCTATTATCTGGGCTTGGGGAGGCTGAGTTGGCATATCTTTCAACGGATCGGGTAGAGCACCATTTTCACGATGTGGTGATTATCGGTTCCGGCGGTGCGGGTATGCGTTGTGCATTGCAACTGGCTGATGCCGGTCACCGCGTGGCTGTGATTACCAAAGTGTTGCCAACACGTTCGCATACGGTAGCAGCACAGGGGGGAATCAACGCTTCGCTTGGCAATGTGACATCTGATCACTGGTTGTGGCATATGTACGATACCATCAAGGGCTCGGACTATCTGGGCGATCAGGATGCGATTGAATATATGTGCCGGGCTGCACCGCAGCTGGTACGAGAACTGGAGCATCAGGGTGTGGCATTTTCCCGACTTGATGACGGCAAGATTTATCAACGTGCGTTTGGCGGCCAGTCACGTGAACTGGGTGAAGGTGGTCAGGCTCTACGCACTTGTGCGGCCGCAGACCGAACTGGCCATGCGATTTTGCATGCCATGTACCAGCAGAACCTGCGTGCAGGCACTCATTTTTATGAGGAATTTTTTGCTCTCGATTTGATCACTGATAAAAATGGCTGCCAGGGTGTGATGGCATGGGATATCGCCAAAGGTGAGTATCATTTGTTTCAGGCCAAGGCCGTTGTGCTGGCGACCGGTGGAGCCGGACGTATTTTCAAAGTGACGACCAATGCTCATATCTGTACCGGTGATGGTGGCGCACTGACGATGGCAGCTGGATTACCGATGGAAGATATGGAGTTTTTCCAGTTTCATCCGACCGGCGTAGCCGATGTCGGGCCGTTGATTACCGAAGGTGTACGTGGTGAAGGTGGCTATTTACTCAATTCAGAGGGCCAGCGTTTTATGGAGCGTTATGCGCCGACGGCCAAAGACCTGGCCAGTCGCGATGTGGTATCCCGCGCCATTGCGCTGGAGATTCGTGAAGGGCGGGGTTGCGGTCCGAACAAAAATTATGCACTGCTCAAGCTGGATCATCTAGGGGAAGAACTGATTCTGAACCGGCTGCCTAATATTCATGAGCTGGCGTTGCGTTTTGCCGGCGTGGATTGCACCAAGGAACCGATTCCGGTACAACCGACAGCCCATTATACCATGGGGGGAATTCCGACCAATCGTTTCGGCGAAGTGATTTATAACGGGGCTGAAGGGGAGCGGAACTGTGCCGGTCTGTATGCCATTGGCGAAGCGGCATGTGTGTCAGTGCATGGTGCCAATCGGCTAGGGGGTAATTCGCTGCTGGAGATTATTGTGTTTGGTCGTGCCTGCGGCAACCAGGTTATGAAACGTTTGAAGCAACATCGTTATCATCCGGCATTGGACAAAGACTGCTGGCAGAAGGGTGTCGAGCGGGTGGAATCGTGGTTGGGTGAGTTGAACAAGCCGGGTGGTGATGGTTGCGGTATTGCCGATATTCGCCTGCGTATGCAGACGATTATGCAGGAGCATTTTAGCGTGTATCGTACTAATGAAATCATGGCTGAAGGTGTGCAGCGGCTCGAAGCATTGGCGGCTGAACTGCCCGATGCCAGATTGTCTGATGGCAATCGCATCTTCAATACTGAACTGATTGAAGCAATGGAGCTGGAAAATCTTATGGGCCTTGCTCGCGTTACAGCTGCCGGCGCGCTGGCACGTGTTGAATCCCGAGGCGCCCATGCTCGTGATGATTTCCCTGATCGTAATGATGCGAAATGGATGAAGCATACGCTTGCCAGCATTAACGATGGGCAAGTTAAGCTGGATTATAAACCGGTGCGTGTACGACCGATGACCGTAGAATCATTTCCTCCCAAGAAGCGGGTTTATTGATATGAGTGAGATGGTCACACTTTCTGTCTTTCGTTATGATCCCAAACAGGGCGATAAGCCTAAAATGCAGGCTTATGAAGTACCGATTGTCAAACCGGGTATGAAGCTGCTGGATGCACTCAATTATATAAAATGGGAGCTGGACGGTACGTTGACCTATCGTCGCTCCTGTGGTGAGGGTGTATGTGGATCCGATGGGCTGAATATCAATGGTGTCAACGGTCTCGCCTGCATTACGCCGATCGCAGGCTTAAAACAGCCAATCCATGTTCGGCCATTGCCATCAATGCAGGTGATTCGCGATCTGGTTGTGGATATGGATCATTTCTTTGATCAGTACCG
The DNA here is from genome assembly GCA_030951095.1 of Mariprofundus sp. GTDB lineage: Bacteria > Pseudomonadota > Zetaproteobacteria > Mariprofundales > Mariprofundaceae > Mariprofundus. The sequence continues at coordinate 2,649 of JAUZQI010000089.1, forward strand.
ACAGGTTCAACCGTGGCTGAAAACATATACCCCAACGCCGGAGCATGAGCGTTTACAAACACCGGAACAACGGGCTGAGCTGGATGGATCATACGAGTGTATTCTGTGTGGCTGCTGTACGACATCGTGCCCGTCCTGGTGGTGGAACGGTGATCGCTTTCTGGGCCCTGCTGCTTTGTTACAGGCCAACCGCTGGATTGTTGATTCTCGTGATGAGGCGATGGGTGAGCGGTTGGATCAACTGGAAGATTCTTTTAGGCTTTACCGTTGTCATCAGATTATGAATTGTATGGAAGCGTGTCCGAAAGAATTAAATCCGACTGCAGCGATCAATAATATCAAACGTAAAATTATTGCACGTAAGTCCTGATTTTTATTTAACCCGGGTTATTCATGAATACTGCTGCGCTCTCGCTGAATCATTTATCCGCAACGAACATTTTCTCAGTCGTCCGTATGCATAGTTATGGCCTTTATCGAAAAAACCCGCTGCAAATAAATGCCCTGCGCGATCATCACACCGATTCAGAATAGTCCGGGTTACTTCATTTATCATGCGTGAATCAGATATTGCCATTCGTCGACTTTGCTATCGTCTCAACCGGCAGGGTATGCTGGAACTGGATACATGGTTGAACCGTTTGCATAACGCAGACCTGCAGGCACCGGGTGTGGTAGCGGCAATTGATGCGCTATTACAGTCTGAAGCACCTGAGTTGCAGGCCATGATGCATGGAGAGAGGGATGTGCCTGAGTGCCTGAAACCATGGTTGTGAAATTGATAAAGTCGGGATTAATGTTGGTTGTTTTCATAAGCTTCTTTTTGTCAGCTTGCAACCAGCATCAAGCACCGCAAATCATCCCATCTGGTGAAAAAACAGTGTTGGATTCTGTCTTGGAATTCGAACCGGATCATGTCGACCTTGGCGTTGTGAAAGAAGGTGATGAGGCGATTGGGTTTCTCCGGGTTCGTAATAGCGGCGATAGCATGGCCAATATCGTATCGGTGGAGACATCCTGTGGGTGCACTGTAGCTGAGCCGGAACAGCGGTTACTGATGCCCGGCGGGTTTACCCGAATCAAGGTCGTTGTCGATACTTTTGCCAAGCAGGGCGCTGCAAAAAAATGGATACTGTTGACGGATGATGCAGGTCACCACAGTAAGGCGGAGCTGATCTTCCATGTGCAGTCCAACCCGCACCTTGATGGCAGCTCCCGCAGTATTTTCCAGGGCAAATGCGCGGCTTGTCATTATAAACCGGCCAAAGGGAAAGTGACAGGATCGGATATCTACCATGCAGTTTGCGCCATGTGTCATGGCAGTGATCGTCAGGGTGCCACGGGGCCGTCATTAAAGCATCACAATGATGCGGGGATGCTTTCGGCTGTGATTGCCAATGGTGTCGGTTCGCAACATATGCCTGGGTTTGCTGTCGATAAGGGCGGCCCACTCACCGTAGCGCAGGTTTCCGCGCTTAGCCAATGGCTTTCAACACTGGACGAATGAGATGAAAATCGTTATAAATCCGAACCTCAGATTATGATCAAAAAAATTTGAATCTGGCTGGAACAATCTGGCTGGAACAAGTTGAATTCAAAACGGGGACTACCATGAAAAAAGATGTTGTAATTGCGCCGTCTATACTGTCGGCTGATTTCGCTTGTTTGGGCGAAGAAATAAAGGCTGTTGACGAAGCGGGAGCTGACTGGATTCATTTTGATGTGATGGATGGGTCGTTCGTTCCACCGATTACGATTGGTGATAATATTTGCAAAGCGATTCGTTCTTATACGGAAAAACCGATTGATGTGCATCTGATGGTCAACCATCCGGACACACAAGTGGAAGCATTTGCCAATGCCGGTGCTGATATTATCACTGTTCATCAGGAGGCATGCATTCATCTGGAACGCACGCTACAACTGATTCGCTCCTATGGTAAAAAAGCCGGCGTTAGTCTGAATCCGGCGACACCTGTATCTACCATAAAGAATGTATTACACTGCACTGATCTGGTGTTGTTGATGAGTGTGAATCCCGGTTATGGCGGCCAGTCATATATTCATGCTGTGAGCGACAAAATTAGTGAAGCTCGCAAAATGCTGGATGATGCCGGTTGTGATGCGTGGCTTGAAGTCGATGGCGGCGTCAATGTGAAGACGGCAGCCGAGGTTGGCGGGGCCGGTGCTGATGCGATTGTAGCCGGTTCTGCTGTTTATAATGCACCGGATTATGCTGCTGCAATTGCAGAGATCAGAGGACTTGCTTCAAACGCATAGTTTTCATATATG
>JAUZQI010000009.1 GCA_030951095.1 Mariprofundus sp.
ATGCCTATGCCATCGTAACCGATGGTGATGTGGCAGATCCGGAGCATCATGCCATGGTTCATGTGAATGTTCCGACCCCCTCGTTTACGCCATCGGCATTCAGTAGTGCCGGTGTTGCACCCCAGTACCGGATGGTATTGACAGGCTCGGTGGACGTTACCCGGCAAGAAAAAACAATCTGGCAGAGCGGTAATATACAGCGCCGTGGCGATGTGTTTGTGACAGGTGGCCCGACCAGCATTGAAGCTTCGCGTGAACGTCTTTTGAAAGATTTAAGCAGGCAGTGGCTCAATGATGCTGTGAGTCGCTTACGCTCCGGGTTTTAACATGAAACAAACAACGCGCCTGCATGATTTTTCCACCCTGTGGTATGAAACATTACCACAGGGTGGAAAATCCATGCGCGTTAGATGAATAATCCTGGCTGCTTGTGCTGAGATTAAATCCGGACAAGTTGCTGCCAGCTCAATATCATGCCTATTATCTTTTTGGAGAAGACCATGATGCGCTGCTTGAGGCAGCGGAATTACTGCTGGAGCCGGGGCATGAAACTGCGCTGTGTATGCGTCTGGATATCAATGAACTGGCCCGCTTTGAAGAAGAATCCAGAAATCAGGGGTTGTTCGGCCCATCCTGTTGTTATGCGCTGGTACGCAATGCCCAGTCGGCCAACCCGAAACAGGCTGATCATTTGCTTCGGCTGATAGAAATGACGGGAGATGAGCATCGGTTGATTATCTGCGCACCCGGCATGGACTGGAAAAAAGCGTTGCATAAAAAAATGAAGGCATTGCCATCGTTACCTCAATGCGAATTCAGACTGCCCGATGAAGCCGGGTTTCGGCGCTGGCTGGATCAGGAACTGACAAATTCCAGCCTGAATATCAGTCCCGAAGCAATCCAGTGGATGGCCGAGCGCCTGTTCGGCATGCGTTTGGCCGCCCGCCAGGTGATTGAGCGACTATGCTGGTATGACAACGGTTCGGGTACGGAACTCGGCATCGATATTGTTGCTGAACTGCTGGGAGAACGGGCGCCGAATGCACTGGAAGACTGGTGCCATGCCGTTGCCATGCGTAAACCCGGTGCTGTACGATTGGCCATGCGCTTGCTCAGAGAACAGCAGGTGGCGGAAGTGCAGATGATTTCATGGCTGGGCACACGCATGCAGCAAATCCTGATGTATCGCTGGTTTCAGTCGCAGCGTGACAGAAATCCGATGGCTGCGGCCAAAGTGTTCGGCGAGGCACGGCAGAAAGTGGCAGATGAGTCGCGCTGCTGGCGTGGCGCTGAATTAACGACAGCAGTCAGCCGCATCGTACAGGCTGAAAAACTGGTCAAGGGCGCGTCGCTGGAAGACAAGTATATTGTCATTGAACGCCTGACGCTGGATTTGATTGACACGAACAGACTGGTTGCAATGGAAAAAACAGTGGCATGAACTGGATGGATTTTGAGGCTGAACACGTCTGGCACCCCTACGCCAGTATGTTGCATCCCGTATCGGTTTATCCGGTCAAATGCGCTGAAGGTATGTATCTTGAGCTGGAGGATGGGCATCGGCTGATTGATGGTATGGCTTCATGGTGGTGCGCCATCCATGGTTACAATGTGCCCGAACTCAATGCGGCAGTTGAAAAACAATTGCATGAAATGGCGCATGTGATGTTTGGAGGTCTGACCCACAAGCCCGCAGCGGATCTTGCCCGGAAGCTGCTCGAAATATCACCGGCCAGCATGAATCACGTCTTTTTTACCGATTCCGGCTCTGTCGCGGTGGAAGTTGCCATCAAAATGGCACTACAATATTGGCAGGCACAAGACCATTCCGAAAAAAGCAGGTTGTTGACCATTCGTGGCGGTTATCACGGCGATACCTTCGGAGCCATGAGCGTATGCGATCCCGTATCGGGCATGCACCACCTGTTTTCCGGCTTGCTGACCGAACAGCTCTTTGCAGATGCGCCCACAGCCAGAACGGATGCGGACTGGAGCGAATCAGAAATTCAATCATTTGCAGCCATGATCGAACAACATCAGCATGAAGTCGCAGCGGTGATTCTGGAGCCCATTGTGCAGGGAGCCGGGGGTATGCGCTTTTATGCGCCGGAGTTTTTGCGCCGGGTGCGGGCTTTATGTGACAGGTATCAGGTGCTGCTTATCTGTGATGAAATCGCCACCGGCTTTGGCCGCACCGGTACCATGTTCGCCTGTGAACAGTCAGACATACAGCCTGATATTATGTGTATCGGAAAAGCGCTGACCGGAGGTTATATGACACTGGCCGCCACATTGTGCTCTGGCCGAGTTTGCGATGGCATTCATGCCGATCGCGGCAGTGAGCCATCCGGCCTGTTGATGCATGGCCCGACATTCATGGCCAATCCGCTAGCCTGCGCCGTAGCCTTGGCCAGCATCGAATTGTTACTGAATTCGTCCTGGCAGCAACGCGTTGCTGCCATTGAACAGCAACTGGAACAACAGCTGGCTGGTTGCCGGGAATCCGATGTTGTGGCCGATGTGCGTATCAAG
>JAUZQI010000090.1 GCA_030951095.1 Mariprofundus sp.
AACACTTATAATTGTAGCTGCGGCTGCATTCATGCTTGGCTCTACTGCAGTTATGGCGAAGCCATTTTGTGCTTCCTGCCATGCAGGGCACAAAAATAAAGTAGGACCTGCGTTTGCAACGGTTGTAGAAGCTTATGGATCGGTTGATGCAGTATTTGAATTTCTGAACTCAGATGCTGAGCTGGAGCCAAAGGTGGAGAAATTCGCGAAAAAAGCTAAATTGATGAAAACACAGCTGAAGAAATACAGAAAATTGTCTGATGCCAAGAAAGCAGAAGTTAGAACCTGGTTTGAAGAGCAGATCAAGTAAATATCATTTAAACCATAGCGTTTTGTGATTCATTTTAAGGCGGCCTTCGGGCCGCCTTTTTTTGTGTTGGTCTGAAAGTTCAGAGGGAAAACTTTATTCAGCAAGCCTCAGGTTTTCTAACAGATTCAACTGATCAGCCATCCTTTTTTCACTCTCACCCAATCGCATTGCTTGCATCAAGTCGGCCTTGGCAAGGCCATGCTTGCCTATCGCGTTATATGCAACTGCCCGATAAAAATAGGCTTTGCCCCGGCTGATTCCCTGATTTGAGATATAGCTATTCAGTGCTTCCAGAGCCTGATTATAACGCTGCATCTGTAGCAAAAGCCTGGCAACACGATAGCTGGCATCCTGATCTTCAGGATCAATGATCAACTCCTGCCTGAAGCTCTCTAATGCTTTATCAAATTGCTCCAGTTTCTCGAAACATACACCCAGATTGTAATATGTATTAGCATGCTCTGGATCTCGTTTCAGAACGTCATAAAAAACGGTAATCGCTTTAGCATAGCGGCCCAGCTTGATAAGCTGGTAGCCATAGGCATGGATATTATCCGCTGTTTGGGTGACTTCCATCTTTACTTTTCTGAATGCCAGTTCTGCCAAGTCAGATTTGGCCCCGGCAGATTCCGTTTTTACAAGATCGTCCTTGAGCAGGGTGTGCCAGCGCCGTGTAATGGAAGATGATCCCAGACGTTTACGGGCATGGACTATGAAATCAGCGGGAAATGCTTCCGTTTTAATCGGCATGGCTTGTTCGATTCGGTGAATATCCAAATGAGCCAATAGCCGTTTTTTGAATTCAGGAATACCACTCTCCTGTAATCTGGCCATCTCGAATTCCAACGCCGGATAGTTCGCCGTGTTGAGTAGCCCATCCCTGTTTTTGATCAGTGAAAACAGGTCCGTGGTTAACAGCTGATAAGGTAGCCATGTACTCATAACATGGTACTCCTGCATCAGATTTTTACGTAAATCAGGCTGTGTTATGACAGCCTTCTGTTGGTTCATATTCAAGGGTTTATCCGAAGCGATAAGTAAAAAATATGCCGATTTTACATACAGGAGTGCACAATATCTGAAACTCTTCTGTAAAGAACGCAGGATAATATCACTGCCGGCATCCCCGATGCGCGAATCCATCCAGGTTACATAGACACCATCATTGCTTAATCTCGCTTTCACATCATTAAAAAAATCCCGGGTGTAAAGTTTCGATGAACTGAAGTAGAGCGGTGTAGTAACTGTGTTCAGAATCAGGGAGTATTGTTTTTCATCTGATTTTACGAAATGAATCGCATCATCCACGATAATGTTAACATGGGAATTATGCTCAATATCGAAATTCCATGATGACATACGAAACAGATTTTCCCTCACCACCGGATTGATTTCCACCACATCAGTCTGCTTAAAAAACAGCCCTGCTACCGATGCTGTGGCTCCGCTCCCCAAGCCCAGTACCAGCGCATCATCCAGGCGTGGTGCAAACAGCGTCGAAAGTGCGCCGACAATTTTTTCGGAAGGGTTGTTCAGCGGAATACTGATATAGCCATTGATGAAAAAGTATGGATCACCATCCATCCAGTTGATGGCGAATACATCCTGATATCCCTTGTAGCGCTCGGCAGCACCAACACCCTGGCGTGCCTCGATCAGGTCATCAGCATCTTTAAAATTTGTGTAGCTCAAATAGAGCAAGTCCTCATCCCATTGCTGCAGATATATGCCTCCCATCATCGCTATTGCGACTGATGCAGTTATCAGACTGCGCAGATGAAAATGTTGGTAGATAATAATCGCCGATACGGAAACTGCACCGACAACCAATAGTTGTACGCCATAATCCAGGTAACGATGTAACAGGAATACCATGAGCAAAAAACCGGCCACATTGGCAATGGAAGAAACAAACAGCAATGTGCCGGATTCATGGCTCACTTCGCCCTGGTGAGATAGCAGGGCGGGGATGGTTGCGCCAAAGGTGGTGGCAGGCAGCAGCATTAACACTACAAGTATTAGCCATTTCAACATGATCACCAACCAGAATGAATCACCGGCCAACGGATACAGGGCCGCATAGACGTAAATTGCACCGCCGGCTGCCAGCATCAACCATATTAAACCAGCCAGATTCATCCACATGACAGTCTGGAATCCCGGCTTGAAGTGTTTGACCAGCATGGCACCAAGCGTAATGCCGGATAGCACAAGCGATAACACCAGTGCAAATGATTCTCGAAACGGCCCGAAAACAAGCTCCGAATATTTCACCATAAATAACTGAAATATTGCTGAAGCGACACTGGCAAGAATCAGGGCGGAAAGCGCATGCCAAGGTATTTTGAATAATAGTGTTTTAAGCGAGGAAGGTTGTGGTGATTCTGTTTTGCTCTGTATCTGCTGTAGTAATCCATCTCTGGTAAAAAAGTATTTCAGACCTATGCCAACCAGCAGGTTCACCATGGCAAATGTTATAACCGCACCCTGAATGCCCAGTTTCCGGATAATATAGAACTCGATCAACAATGCTGTCAGTGCAGCGCCAAAGTTGTAAACTGTGTATACCCGTGCAAATGAGCTGTTTGATTTGCCATGCAATCTGCTGAAATAACCTGCAAACAGGGGAACGCTGCAGCCAATCAGGAATGCCGGTACAATAAGGAGAAGAACACAAACGGATACACTGCCAAGCAGGCTGTCAGTAAATAGCAATGAGCCGGTATAAACAATATGTTCCACACGTACCTGATTCAATGCGATCAGCAGTCCGTATGCGCCGATGCCGCCCTCAATTGCCCACAGCCAGCGCCATAACCGGTGTGACAGGGCAGAGCCAATACCTATACCCAGCAAAAATGTCATCAAAATAGCCGCTGACACCACAAACTGATCACCGACCATATTCCCAAGAATCCTGCCATAAAGAATTTCATAGGAGATGCCTGCCAATCCGGACAACCACATCAACAGTGTGAAAATATCATATGATAATGTTCTTCGATGCATCATGACCTCTTAGGGTTGTAACTATGCCTAATTTGGAAGAAATAAAAAAATAGCGCCTTCGAAAAGACGCTATTTTGAATCAAAGCAGGGTTACATGAACAGGTTAATTACCATGCAGTTCACGAAATGCTTCCGGTGTTGGCTTTCCAGAGGTAGGGGCATCTTTTCCATCGTCAGGAGTCAAGAATCCGGGTTTGCCATCTGGAGTTGTGCAAGGTGCCTTGTCTGTAGCCTCTTTCTTGGTATCTTCATAGTCCTTATCTGCTTTGTCAGCCTTGTCCTTGGCATCCTTGTCATCTTTATCTGCCTTGTCAGCCTTGTCCTTGGCATCTTTCTTGTCTTTATCCGAGGCATCTTTATCAGCGTCTATATCAGCCTTGTCTTTGTCAGCCTTGTCCTCGCTATCTTTGGCCTCTTTTTCTGACTTATCGGCTTTATCCTTGGCATCTTTTGCATCTCCACCCGCTTCATCAGCAGCTTTGCAGATCAATGGTGCTGAAGACGCCTTATCCTTATCCTCGTCTGCAATGGCTGCGGGCATAAATCCCATATTCGTTGTGATTCCGTTTTCTGTTGTCTGTTGGGAAACATTGAGCCCCATGAACAAAAATACTGCGAAAATTCCAGTTGCTACAAATTTAATTTTCATGTTTCTCCTCCTGTTTTTTCCAGTTTGTCATCTAAAGTCTACCGTTTTATGGTAACAATATGCTGTTTCTAGCAGTTCATTTGATACATATCTATGACCAGTGTCACAAAAGTCATTCCTAATGGTTATTTAATTTTGATTACAGAACGCAGCATATGACTGGGCTTCCCGTTCACATACCCAACGGCATAAGCTACAATGCTGTAGTTGGGTAACCACAATCCGGTATTGGCATCACAGGCTTGAGCGGTTGAAAACTTATCGTTGACCAATTCATGAGCACTATTACAGGGGCAATTTGGCAATGTGTTTCCTACACATGCACTTGGCAACGTTCCTCCGTAGGGGTTGGCAGGGTCTGGATCCAGCGGGAAAATTTCAATATCATGATCAAAGTTGTTTGGATCAGCAGCAGTGAGCCAGACAATGGCACCGTTATTGGGAATATCCTCTCCCACGACTGGATTTACATGATGTGGCAGTTTTGGAATAGATGGCGTAATTGTGCCGTCAGCGGCAATGTCCAGTTTAATATAACGCGGCAACTTGCTGCTGATACGATACATGGATGGTTCGACGCGCTTGGCAGGGGCAACAGTGATGTCCACGCAGTTGGAAAAGGAAGTTGCACTTTGCATGCACAGGGAACGGCTGGCCATCGGTGAGTTGTCAAAATACATCAATTGACCGTCAGTGTATGCGGTTGCAAGCGTATCTACAGCCTTGGAACCGGCAGCGCCTGTTGGCCCGGGGTGCCATAAATAAGCCATAAATTCGCTAAAGTCTCCAAGTGGTGCAGGGTTGGCAGGAACAAGCGGTTCACCGAATGGCGCGGCGATATAGCTGCCCGAATAAGATTTATAATTATCAAACTCAGCATCATTGATTAAAGCCCATGCGATATAATTCACTGCGGATTCAGCATAATAATAAGCTTCCGTAGAGTTTTGAGCTCCAGAACTGGTCTGGGTAGCCGAGCGATTGGTATAAAACATTGCCACCGACATCAA
>JAUZQI010000091.1 GCA_030951095.1 Mariprofundus sp.
GAGATGGTGATGCCTGGCGATAACATCTCGATGGATGTTGAGCTGATCACACCGATCGCAATGGATAAAGAGCTACGTTTCGCAATTCGCGAAGGTGGCCGTACTGTTGGTGCCGGTGTCGTCACCAGCATCACTGCGTAAGGGGGGCTAACTGTGGCCGCTACACAAAGTATTCGTATTCGTCTAAAAGCATTTGATCATCGGATCTTAGATAAAAGTGCTGAAGACATCGTGGCAACTGCTAAACGTACAGGTGCTGAGGTTCGTGGTCCTATCCCGATCCCAACCCGTATCAAAAAGTTTTGTGTGATTAAATCACCACACAAATATAAAGATTCGCGTGAGCAGTTTGAAATCCGTACGCATAAGCGTCTTCTGGATATCGATAAGCCAACTCCACAAACTGTGGATGCACTGATGAAACTTGATCTTCCATCCGGCGTGGATGTTGAGATCAAGTTATAAGCGGAGATTGTCATGAGTGGATTAATCGCCCGTAAAGCGGGTATGACTCAGGTTTTTGATGAGCGTGGTTCTGCAGTTGCAGTGACTGTGCTGAATATTGAGCCGTGCAAGGTGATTGCACGCCGTACCCATGAGAAGGATGGCTATGATGCGATCCAGGTTGGCCATGGTGGTGCCAAGCGTGTTACTTCTCGTGCCATGCAGGGCCATTATGCCAAGCAGGGTCAGGAAGTGATGGGCGGGTTGCGCGAATTCCGTGTAGCAGCTGATGCTGAGTTTGAACTGGGTCAGGAGCTGAACGCGGCCATTTTTGAAACGGGTCAGAAACTGGACATCGCAGGCACTTCAAAGGGCCGTGGTTTCGCAGGCGTTATGAAGCGTTACAACTTTGCTGGTGGCCGTGCAACACATGGTGCTGAAAAAGTACATCGCCAGATGGGCTCAACCGGTCAGTGCCAGTGGCCTGGACGCGTATTCCCGGGCAAGAAGATGCCGGGTCACTATGGTGCAGAGCGCGTAACTGTTCAGAACATCGAAGTGGTTCGTGTGGATGAAGAAGAGAATCGTATCCTGGTTAAGGGTGCAGTCCCGGGCGCTAAGAATGGCCTGCTGGAACTTCGCTCTGCCGTGAAGGGAGCATAAAGATGGCAAAGATCGATATTGTTGATCAGGCCAACAAGAAGGTTGGCACACGCGAACTGAATAAGGCTGTGTTCGGTCTGGATGCGGATGCGGGTTTTGTTCATCGTGTTTATACCTCACTGGCAAGCGCTCAGCGTTTTGGTGATGCAAAAACTAAATCACGCGGTGAAGTATCTGGTGGTGGCAGGAAACCATTCAAGCAGAAGGGAACAGGCCGTGCCCGTCAGGGTTCAACCCGTGCGACTCAGCTTCGTCATGGCGGCATTCCACATGGTCCTAAAGGTGATAGTTCATTCACATCACGCATTAACAAGAAAGAGCGTCAGCGCGCAGTTCGTCTGGTTCTTTCTGATGCAGTGCGTGAAGGGCGCCTGATCGTGCTGGACAAGTTCGAGATGGCCGAGCCAAAAACAAAAGATTTTGTGACTGTAGCGAATGCATTGTCAGCTTCTTCCGGACTTTATGTGCTGACTGAAGAGAACAAGGCAGTTGAACTTTCTGGCCGTAATATTCCGAACACCAAGGTTGTTCTGAATGGCCAGCTAAACCTACATGACCTGCTGAAATATGATCGTCTTGTGATAACTGATGCAGCTGTTGCAAACATTGAGGAGAGCTTGGCATGAGTGCGAATCGCGAACATTTTAACACATTGCGCCAGCCGGTGATTACCGAGAAGAGCTATTCAGCTTCCGATGATGCCAATCAGTATACCTTCCGTGTCGCGCGAGACGCAACCAAGCAGCAGATCAAAGCTGCTGTTGAAGCAATTTTTGAAGTTGATGTCGAAAAAGTTCAGGTCATCAACATGCCAGGTAAGGAAAAGCGCCGTGGCTATCATACAGGGCACCGTCCTGGATACCGTAAGGCCATGATTCGTCTGGCTGAAGGCCAGACTCTTGAAGTGGCAGAAGAGGCATAAACGATGGCACTGAAAGCATTAAAACCAATGACCAATGGCTCGCGTGGACGTGTAGCCGCTGTAAATTCAGACCTGCATAAGGGCGCTCCTGAAAAGAGTTTGACCGAGGGGCTAACCAAATCAGGCGGCCGGAACAATAATGGTCGTGTCACTTCGGCTCATCGTGGTGGCGGCCATAAACGTCTCTACCGTAAGATCGATTTTAAACGTGACAATCTTGGCGTTGAAGGTAAGGTTGCCCGCGTCGAATATGACCCTAATCGTACAGCACATATTGCTCTGGTCGTATTTTCCAATGGTGAAAAGCGTTACATCCTCGCACCGCAGGGCCTTCGTCCGGGTGATGTAGTGATGGCGGGTTCGGATGCTGAAATTCGTCCGGGCAATGCATTACCACTTGGCAGCATTCGTGTTGGTACCATGTTACATAATATTGAAATGCGTCCTGGTAAGGGCGGGCAGATCGCCCGTAGCGCCGGTGTCGGTGTTCAGTTGATGGGTAAGGAAGGCGATAAAGCCATTCTGAAACTTCCTTCCGGTGAATTTCGCCGGGTAGAGATTCGCTGCATGGCGAGTATTGGTGTGATGGGTAATGCGGACCATTCCAACCGCAAGGTTGGTAAAGCTGGCCGCTCCCGCTGGTTGGGCGTTCGTCCAAACGTACGTGGCGTTGCGATGAACCCTGTGGACCATCCACATGGTGGTGGTGAAGGGCGTACATCCGGTGGTCGTCATCCTGTGACGCCTTGGGGTGTCCCAACAAAAGGTCATAAGACCCGTAGTAAAAACAAGGCGTCGAACCGTGATATTGTTCGTCGTCGTAACCAGAAGTGAGGTAGATCATGGCACGTTCACTGAAGAAAGGGCCATACATTGAGGCTTCTCTGGAGAAAAAAGTCCAGGCAGCTCAAGCAGGCAGCAAAGGAGTGATCAAGACATGGTCGCGTCGCTCCACGATCTCACCTGAATTTGTGGGATTGAATTTTGCAGTGCACAACGGCAACAAGTTTGTTCCCGTGCATGTGTCAGAAAATATGGTTGGCCACAAGCTGGGCGAATTTTCGCCAACCCGTACCTACTATGGCCATGGTGCAGATAGAAAGGCCAGGAGGTAAGGGCGATGAGTGAAGAAGTACGCGCTCTGCAGAAAGATGCGCAGATTAGTGCCCAAAAGGCCCGCTTGATGGCTGATGCCATTCGTGGTCTGGGAGTCGATCGTGCCCTAGCGGTTTTGGCATTGACGCCAAAGAAGTCGGCCAGATTGTTTGAGAAGATTCTGAAGTCTGCTGTGGCGAATGCTGAGCAGAACAACGGACTGGATGTTGATGGTCTGTTTGTTTCAACCGTAAGGGTTGATGAAGGTGCAACATTGAAGCGCTACCGTCCGAAAGGCATGGGTCGTATGCGTCAACGCTTCCGCCGTCGTAGTCACATTACAGTGGCTGTGGCTGAGCGCGGTTAAAGGAGCTTTTAGATGGGACAAAAGGTTAATCCAATTGGTTTCCGCGTCGGCATTACCCGCGGTTGGGAATCAGTATGGTACGCAGAAAAGAATTTTGGTGAGCAGTTGCGTGCTGATATTCGCATGCGTCGTTATGTAAAGGCTCGTCTGAAGCATGCCGGAATTTCCAGAATTGTTATTGAGCGTCCTGCTGACAAGGTAAAAGTGACCGTTCATACAGCTCGCCCAGGCGTTGTGATTGGTAAGAAGGGTGCTGAAATTGAAGCGCTGCGTCGTGATCTTGCCAAAGAGTTTGGCCAGATGGTGGATGTTTATATCGTTGAAATCCGCCGCCCTGAAGCCGAAGCACAGCTAGTGGCTGAGAACATCGCATTTCAACTCGAGCGTCGTATTGCTTTCCGTCGTGCGATGAAGCGTGCAATGCAGGGTGCAATGCGCATGGGCGCAAAGGGTATTAAAGTTAAGTGTTCAGGCCGTCTTGGTGGTGCAGATATTGCGCGTATCGAAGGATACCATGAAGGACGTGTTCCTCTGCACACTATGCGTGCGGACATTGATTATGGCTTTGCAGAAGCAAAGACCACTTATGGAATTATTGGTATTAAAGTCTGGGTTTTCAATGGCGAAAAACTTGGCAATACCACTGAGACTGAAGCGTAAAGAGGCTTGTAGATTATGTTGCAACCTAAAAAAATTAAATGGCGCAAGCATCATAAAGAGCTGCAGCGTATTCGTGGCAGAAGCGAACGCGGTGCCAGCCTGAACTTTGGTGGCTTTGGCCTGAAGGCAATGGAACCTGGCCGTATTACTGCGCGTCAGATTGAAGCGGCTCGTATCACCATGACCCGTCACATCAAGCGCCAGGGCCGTGTGTGGATTCGTATGTTTCCTGATCTGCCTGTATCCATGAAGCCTGCTGAAGTGCGTATGGGTAAAGGTAAAGGCTCTCCAGAATTCTGGGTGGCAGCTGTTAAGGCTGGCCGTATTCTTTATGAGATGGATGGTGTGGATGAAGTGTTGGCACGTGAAGCACTAACCCGTGCTGCCGCCAAGCTTCCGATTCGTACCAAGATTGTTGTCCGTGGAGCTGGGCGATGAGCGATATGAAGAAGGTAAAAGAATTGCGTGAAATTTCCGATTCCGATCTGAAAGAGCGTATGAATGAATTGGCTGCTGAAGGCATGAAACTTCGCTTCCAAAAGGCAACCATGCAGTTGATCAATACAGCACGAGTTGGCCAGGTACAGCGTGAAATCGCACGTATTAAAACAATTCTGACTGAGCGCGGCTAAGGGGTTAGATGATGTCTGAAACAAGTAATAAGCGCCGTCTTGAAGGTGTAGTGGTGAGTAATAAAGGTGAAATGACCGTTGTTGTTCAGGTAGAGCGTAAGTTTCTACACCCTCGCTACCGCAAGACTATCCGTTCGCACAAAAAATATATGGCGCATGATGCTGAGAATACCTGCAATATCGGTGATACCGTTCGTATTGTTGAATCTGCGCCTATTTCACGCAGAAAGCGTTGGGTCATGGAATCAGTCCTAACCCGCGCTGAGCAGCTGTAAGCGAGGTATAGACGATGATTCAAACTGAAACCGTTTTAGAAGTTGCTGACAACTCCGGTGCTCGCAAGGTTGCCTGTATTAAAGTGCTGGGTGGCTCCAAACGTCGCTATGCCAGGGTTGGCGATGTGATTGTTGTAGCTGTGAAAGATGCTGCACCAGGCGGAAAAGTGAAAAAAGGTGAGGTGCAACAGGCAGTTGTGGTTCGTACCGCCAAAGAGTTCCGTCGTAAAGATGGCAGCTCTATCCGCTTTGACGAAAATGCGGCGGTATTGTTGACCAAGCAGGGCGAGCCGATTGGCACCCGTATTTTTGGCCCTGTCACACGTGAACTGCGTAGCAAGGGTTATATGAAAATTATTTC
Source organism: Mariprofundus sp. (assembly GCA_030951095.1). GTDB lineage: Bacteria > Pseudomonadota > Zetaproteobacteria > Mariprofundales > Mariprofundaceae > Mariprofundus. The sequence goes on from JAUZQI010000091.1 coordinate 5,420, forward strand.
TCTGGCTCCAGAAGTTCTGTAGTTAAGAGAAGGTGAGGCAAAAGATGGTGACAAATATCAAGTCCCGAATCCGCCGTGATGATGAGGTGGTTGTGATCGCAGGCCGTGACAAGGGTGCACGTGGTAAAGTGATCCGTGTAATAGCTGCCGATGGCCGCGTACTGGTGAATAAGATCAACATGATCAAGCGTCATACACGCCAGAGTCAGGATAGTGCCGGTGGTATTATTGAGAAAGAAGCACCGATTGCAATTTCCAACGTGCAGTATTTCTGCTCCAATTGTGATGCCGGTGTTCGTCTTGGCGCAAAACAACTTGAAGATGGACGCAAGGTTCGCACCTGCCGCAAATGCGGTGAAGTGCTGGATCGTTAGGAGCTGATGTAATGGCACGTTTGAAAGAAGATTATAAGAAACGCGTTGCTCCGGCTCTGGCTAAGGAGTTCGGTTATAAAAACCCGATGCAGGTTCCAACTGTTGATAAGATCGTGATCAACATGGGTGTGGGCGAAGCCTCTCAGAATCGCAAAGAGATTGATGGCGCACTGGCAGACATGACTGCTATTGCAGGCCAGAAGCCGGTCATGACCCGCGCACGCAAGTCGATTGCGAACTTCAAGCTTCGTGATGGCATGGTTGTTGGCTGTAGTGTGACGCTGCGCGGTGAGCAGATGTGGGAATTCCTAGATCGTCTGGTGAATATTGCGTTGCCACGTATTCGTGACTTTAGAGGCGTGAGCCCCAAGTCATTTGATGGCCGTGGAAACTTCACGCTGGGCGTAAAAGAACAGATCATTTTCCCTGAAATTGATTATGATAAGGTGGACAAGGTTCGCGGCATGGATATCACCATCTGCACCACTGCCAATACTAATGATGAAGGACGTGCACTGTTGAAACAATTCAGCATGCCGTTCCGTCACTAAAAGGAGCTTGAAATGGCGACTAAGGCTCTGATTGCAAAGTGCAATCGCAAACCAAAATTTAAGGTTCGTTCATATACGCGCTGTCAGTTGTGTGGACGTCCGCATTCCGTTTACCGGAAGTTCGGCATCTGCCGTATCTGTCTGCGTAAACATGCCCTGGCCGGTGAGATTCCGGGCATGGTTAAATCTAGCTGGTAATTGGAAGCGGGTAGGAGACTGTATTTTATGATGATGGATAGAATTGCCGACATGCTGACTCGCATTCGTAATGCGCAGACAGCCGGTATTGAAAAAATAGAGATGCCTGCGAGCAAAATACTGCTTGCCATGGCTGAAATCCTGAAAGAAGAGGGTTATATCACTGCTGTAAAGGCATATAACCATAAAGGTCACCGCTTTTTGCGTATGACACTTCGTTATGATGATGAAGGCGCGCCGGTAATTCGTGAAATTCAGCGTGTTTCCAAGCCTGGTCGTCGTGTTTATACAGGCGCTGAAGAGCTCCCTCGCGTTCGTCGTGGTTACGGCGTGGCTGTGGTAAGTACTTCACAGGGAATTATGACCGATAAAAAAGCACGTGCAGCCAAGATTGGCGGCGAAGTGCTTTGCACGGTATTTTGAGGTAACACACTATGTCTCGAATTGGTAAACAACCTATTACTGTACCTTCCGGCGTTGAAGTTAAAATTAATGCTGAAAGCGTAACGGTTAAAGGCTCTAAAGGTGAAATGACATCGCCGCTTTTTGATGGTATTTCAATCTCACAGGAAGGTGCTGTACTGCAGCTGGCCTGTACAAATCTGGGCAACAAGAAGATGAAAGGCAATTTTGGCCTGTGCCGTGCGCTGTTGGCAAACAAC
>JAUZQI010000092.1 GCA_030951095.1 Mariprofundus sp.
GTTTATATTCCCCGACAGACAGATAGAGCCCGGCCAGTGCTGCCACAAAATCAACCCGTTTCGGTGCCGCCTCAATCGCTTTGCAAAAATGGCTTTCCGCCTGCTCGCATTGATCGCAATCGCGGGCCAACACACCGCGCAAATAGGCAGCATCGGCATTGCCGGGCTGAATGCCGTCAATCTCTTTGCATAACCGTTCACACTGCTCATGCTCACCGCTCTGCAGAGCTTCGAAAGCCCTGCCCAGCAACATTCTAATTTTCCGCTTTCTGTTATTGGACAGTTTTGGACGTAATGCCATGGATGCTCTCCCCCCTGTGCAACTGCGTTGGCGCAGACTATGTGGAATCGGATCGTGTGGAAATAAGCGGAGAGAACTCTATGTCACGCGCCTGTCACTTCTATGCCTCTGATTTGTCATGCCCTTGTCTTATGTTTATCAAGGATAGCGACCCGGAGATGGGGGAGTCATTTCCTTATCCAATATATCTTAGAAAGGAGAATTGAAATGGTAAAATTGTCTGGAAAATTCATGGTTGCCATGGCTGGTTGCGCACTGATCTCAGCCTGTGGCGGAGGCGGAGGCGGAGGCGCGGCAGCTCTACCTGCGCCAGTTGCCGCCGTCATCGTAACAGGTATATCATATTCTGGCACGCAAGCGCCGACAGATCAATATGCTTTGGGCGCGCCGAATGCAGCCTTGAACATGTCCAAGCCTTACACCACATCAGTGGCGACGGTTACATATAGCGACGGCACCTCCGCACAGCACCCGCTTGAGCATATCATGCTGTTCCGCAGTGATGACGTGGTTCAAACTGGCCCGCATGCCGGTGAATATTATGGCGGCATTATCAATCAAGCAGGCGCTGCTGTCCTCGATCCGGTGGCTGCCAACAATCCGTTTTATGTCTCTGTAACCGGCAAGGCTATCGCTGCCGGATTGGCCCTGGCCAACAAGAATCAGTTTGTTGCAGATACGCCGGATGGTGCTGCCCTGATCCAGGTTCCGGGTGCACCGAGTTCAGCAACAACAGCTGATTTATCATATTTGAATCATTTCGAATATGTAACATGGGATGGAAATTTGGTTAGCCAGTATGGTAAGAATCCGATGTTTATCGGCAACAGCACCGTTTCTCAGGATCTGACTACGGGCCTGTTGACGATAAAAAGTTTTGACAAAGTAGGCTTCTCAGGCCCAGGTCAAAAAGGGCTGTGGATTCCCTGCGCTGCATCCAAATCGGCTTGGAATACATTCATTGGTTCAGAAGAATATGAAGCCGATCAATGGAACTTTGATATGAATGCCATCGACCCGATTGGTTTTCCATTGGATTTTTCTAACGGCAATCTGGTACAGGCATTCCAGACCAAATTCGGAGATGCAACAGCACGTCCGTATGATTACGGCTATGTGACAGAAACCACAGTCGATCAAGCTGGCATAGCAACAGCAGTAAAACACTATGCGACAGGTCGCATTGCTCGTGAATTGATCAAAGTGATGCCGGATGGAAGAACCTATTATTCCGGCGATGACAGCAAAAGCACCATTCTATTCATGGGCGTAGCCGATGTTGCGAATGATCTGTCCGCAGTCACCCTGTACGCATCCCGCTTTATCCAGACCAGTCCGAAATCTCCCGCCAACAAGGCACCGGGTGAAGCTGGCGCTGTAGTCGGTGCTGAGCTTGGCGCGGGCACGTTGGAATGGATTCGCCTTGGTCACGCCACTGATGCTGGCATCAAGGTGATCATTAATGCAGGCACGAAGTCAACGGATATCTTCGATATTGTGCTGGAAACAGCGGCCGGCGTATTACCTGTCACCGTCGCGGGCGTCGTTGGAACAGGGCCTGTTGATCCTGTTACCGTGCTGCCAACTGTTCTTGCTGCGGATATGATCAATGCCGGCTACAAACGCGTATTCGACTATTACCACCGTCACACCAAGGGTATCGCGGAATGGTTACGCTTGAAACCGGGCATGGCCCAAGCTGCGGCGTTTCTTGAAACCCGCCGTTATGCGGTTTATCTGGGTGCCACCAGCGAGTGGACCAAGATGGAAGGCGTGGCCATGAATGCGACCGACAAGAAAGCCTATATCGCCATCTCCTATCAGTACGATAGCATGGCCGATGGCGTTGGCGATATTCAGATGGGATTGCTGACAGCAGGCAATACGTATGCATTATCATTGACTGCCAATGTTGTGGATACAACGGGTGCGTCAGTCAACAGCGCCTGGGTAGCTACATCGCTGGCCGCCGTACCTGAACTAAAAGGGCTCGACAATGCTTATGCTGCTGCGCCTGCAGCCCATAAACGCATCGCTGGCCCACAGGGTAATTTCTGTACGCCCGGCAATGTGGCCAATCCAGATAACCTGAAATTTTCAGCCGCCTACAGAACGCTGTATGTGGGTGAAGATAGTAACTGTCACGTCAACAACTTCGTATGGGCCTTTAACGTTGATACGCGGACGCTGACAAGAATTCTGTCATTGCCCATGGGCGCAGAGGCAACGGGTCTGATGGCCGTTGATAATATCAATGGCTTCGCCTATATCGGTTCCAGCTATCAGCACCCGGGTGATGGTGGCGTCGGAGCTCCTCCTGTGGCAATGGTCACTGCGGTTGAAACAGCCAATCCATTGTTTGCAGAACAACGCAATCGTGCTGGCGGCATTGGTTATCTCCATTTCAAAGGCATGCCAAAGATGTAATATCCGTTCAAACCGATGATGATGGATCATCATCAGTATTCATCGAAGCGACCGTCGTTTCCGACGGTAGCTTTTTTGATACATGG
>JAUZQI010000093.1 GCA_030951095.1 Mariprofundus sp.
TTGCACCCGAATGCTGTGTTCGACACGGCGATCTGGACGGATGACGTGCTGGAAAAACGTGCTGCCAGCTATGGCCAGAGCGTGCAGGAATATAAAACGAATAATGTATTGAACTGTGAAGTAAAGTCGCACCATGTGGCGGCGCTGGTCTGCGCCATGGCCGGCAACCTGTTTGCCTGCACGACGGGTGCGCAACTGCCAATAGATGGTGGTAATGAGCGGGTGATCTGATGCTTGTCGGGGTGATTAATACCAACACATACAAGTCACATGCTAACGGCTTTATTTAGTTGGTATTCGTAATGTCGACTGGTTATAGTGCATGCATGCGCCCTTTATTTGTGTCTGTCATGTGTGCCCTGATCTTTTTGCCAACTCGGGCTGTTGCTGAAGATGCTGTGATGCCGCCTCCATCTGTGGAGCAGCCAGCCGGAGCGGTAGTGGATAGTGCTGAAGATGTGGTGGAAAGTGCCCCGAATCTAAATAATGAACTTAGCCCTCCCGATGATGATAGTGCTGTGGATGTGCGTTCCTACCAGCGCAAAGACGGGGCGACAGTTACTGAATATTCCGTACGTGGCCAGATTTATGAAATCAAGGTGCAGCCCGTTGGTGGCTTGCCTCCCTATTACCTGTATCGCAACAGAGCAGGACACTTTGAGCGGCGGCGTCCCGGAGGTCAGCCTTTTGTAACCCCTCCCACCTGGATTCTAAAAAAATTCTGATTGATACCGGCGATGTACTCGTGCAGTCCGGAGTGCCGAATCTAACCCTGATTACCGCAACTGATCGTCATCCTGGGGAGCCTTTTTTTAAAGCGGTGGAGCAGGCCTTGTTAGGAGGTGTGGATGCTGTTCTGGTTCGGGAAAAGCAACTCACTTCAGCCAGTTTATTGGCTCTTGCATCGCGCCTCAGACAAATGACGTATGACAACCATGCCCGACTAATTATCCATAGTCAGGCTGATATCGCCGTAGCTGTTGATGCCGATGGCATTCATCTGTCCAGCGCGGAAATTCAAACCATTCCGGCTGCGCGGCAATGGCTGGCGGATGCCAATAAAACTGTATCTGTCTCGTGCCACAATGCTGATGAACTTATGCAGGCCAGCGTATATGATGCTGATTACGCCATGCTTTCGCCCGTTTTTGCAACAGCAAGCCATCCTGGGACACCGTATCTGGGGCTGGATGGATTTCATGCATTGGCATCGGCAGCCACGCTGCCAATAATTGCGCTGGGGGGCATTGGCACAGACAATTGTAAACGACTACAAGGTATGCAGGTCGCTGTCATTGGCGCGATTCTGGATGCCGAAGATCCGTGTTTGACTGCGCAACAGTTGCTTGCTGCGACCAGAGTAGAAGCAGGGTGAAAACATTGGTTCTGATTCGGCATGCCAAATCCAGTTGGGAGGATCCGGACAGCAGCGATTACGATCGGATCCTGAATAATCGTGGTCAACATGATGCGCTTGTCATGGGCAAGCGGTTAGCGGCGCGGCTGGAAACCGCAGGTATCGGCCTGGATGGCTTTGCCTGTAGCAGTGCGCGCAGAGCTGTCCAGACGGCCGAACTGCTGGCTGCGGCTCTGGATTTTCCGCTGGCATCCATGGAATGGCGAAGAGAGCTTTATCTGGCCAGTCCCCGAACCATGCTGGAGGTGATTCAGGCCACGCCGGATGAGTTCGGTTCGGTTGCACTGCTGGCGCACAACCCCGGCATTACCGAACTGGCCGAGATATTAACCGGGGAGATTTTTGGCAATGTGCCAACGTGTGGTGTAATTACGTTTACTCTACCTGTCGACCATTGGGGAGATGCCGGTATCGGCGCCGAACTGGTCGATTTCGATTATCCCAGACGTCTATCCGGATCAAACGGTCAGGAGTAGAGCGACTCCAGCCTGTCGCGGTAATGTTCATATACTTTGCGGCGTTTAATTTTCATGGTCGGTGTCAGCAGGCCGGATTCGATGCTGAATGGCTGGTGTAGCAGGCGAATGCGGCGCACCTGCTCGAACGGATTGAGCGGCTTGAGCATTTTATTTATCTTGGTTTGCAGATTTTTTTTCAGAATGTCCGAATCACAGAGGTGATCCCAGTCGGTTTCAGGCAAGCCCTGCTCTTTTGCCCATGCAGTGCAGGCATCTTTGTTGGGTACAATCAGGGCAACCAGATAGGGTTTCTGGTCACCGTAGACAATTGCCTGATCAAGCTGTTCATCGACAATAAGCAGGCCTTCAATCCGTTGGGGAGCGATGTTTTCACCGCCGGAATTGACAATGAGATCTTTTTTGCGATCAGTGATGCGCAAATAACCATCGCTGTCGATATCACCGATATCACCGGTGTGTAACCAGCCATTGATAAGCGCTTCTTTGGTGGCTTTGCGATTTTTCCAGTAGCCTGACATGATATTGGCGCCACGCGCCAGAATTTCACCATCTTCAGCAATTTTCAGTTCGACTCCCTTGCCGGCAAGGCCGACACTGCCGATGCGGCGATCATGCATGGGGTTGGCCGATAGCAGCGGTGCTGATTCGGTGAGCCCGTAACCTTCCAGTACAGGCAATTTGAAGGTTTCAAAGAATTCAGCAATTTCAACACTTAAGGGTGCTCCTCCGGAGATAAACACGCGCATTTTTCCGCCGAAACGGGCGCGAATTTTTTGCCCGACCAGTTTATCCAGCAGGCGCAGTATCAATATGGCAACAGAGCCGGGAGTTTGCTTGTTGGCCAGATTTAAATAGGTATGAAACAGTTTTTGTTTGAACGCCGATTGCTTGCCAACCTGGGACAGTATGCGACTGCGTATCACTTCCAGCATGCGGGGTACGACAATCATGAATGTAGGTTTTGCTTCTGTCATGTTTTTGGCTACGGTATCCGGGCGTTCGGCAAATGCGACAGAAAGGCCGAATGAATAGGGTAAAAAATGGCCTCCGGTGCGCTCCAGCGCGTGAGCCAGTGGTAGAAATGACAGCATACGATCGCCGCTACTGCCAGCTGTCAGGTCAAACACATAGGGAACGGCTTCCAGGTTGGTAATAATATTACCATGCGTGAGCATCACACCTTTGGGCTTGGCCGTGGTACCGGAGGTATAGACCAGCGTAGCCAGTGTATCCCGTTCGATTTTGGCCAGTCGCCCGGTTAATTTTTTCTCTTCGATATCGCCACCTTCGAGTCCGACCAGCAATTCTACCTGACCACTGTCAGCAATGTTCTCGATGGCATAGATATGTTTGAGATGCGAACATGATTCGACTGCGATCAACAGATCACGCAACAACTTGCCGCCGGAGGTGACAATGGCAACGGCTCCGGAGTCATTCAGTACATAGCTCATGTCCTGCGGACGGTAGGAGCAGTAGAGAGGCACAGTAACCGCGCCGATGGACAGGATGGCATAATCGATGACAGCCCATTCGGGGCGATTCTCCATCAGCAGAGCAATGCGGTCACCGGCCTTGAATCCGGCCCGGATTAGTCCGGAAGCAACATGGCGAATACGTGTGGCCAGTTGTGCATATGTAACTGGCAGATATTCCCCATGTTCCCGAGACCACTGGGCTGGACTGGCAGCGTACGTTTCGGCTGTCCGAAAAAGTATTTCAGGCAAACTGCTGGTTCCATCTATGCTGGATGTATCAATCGCCATGTAAATCCATATGTTGATGAGATTTGTACAAAAGCCCCCTCCTTCCGCTTTCTATGTAGACTTAGCATAGCCATTTTTTTCTGTACTGCAACCTTGTGATTGCATGTGAGGGCCGCAAGCACAAGTACATTGACCTTGGTGCCTCGCAGTCCATACTTACACCTGAAAATGAAAGGGAGGCGAATCATGGGAAAGCGCGTTTGTATTATTGGTGGTAGCGGATTTGTAGGCCGCGCTATTGTGGATCAGGCCATTGGCGCCGGGTATCAGGTGACGGTGGCTTGCCGGCATCCGGAAAGAGCGCGTGATTTACTGGTCAAGGGCGCGGAACTGTCACGTGTGGATGTGGCCGAAGGGCGCGGTATTGATGCGGCAGTCGAAGGCCATGATTTGGTCATTTATCTGGTGGGGCTGTTATTTGAGAAAGGGCGGCAGAATTTTACGGCAGCACATGTCGATGGTGTGGCTCGTGTTCTTGAATCCTGTAAACGTGCCGGCGTAAAGCAATATCTGCATATGAGTGCACTGGGCGCAGGCAAGGTGGCTGGAAGTGTTTATGCTGAAACCAAGGCGGCGGCTGAAGCTCTTGTGCAGACATCGGGTTTGAACTGGACCATTTTCCGACCCTCCATTATTTATGGTGCCGGCGATAATTTTTTTAATCAGTTCAAAGCCATGTCTGCCATGCTGCCTGTCATGCCGGTTATTTCAGGCGCTACGCGTTTTCAGCCGGTTTGGGTTGAAGATGTGGCAGGCGCTTTTGTGCAGTCGATAGATAACCACCATGTTACCGGCCAAATCTATGAACTGGGCGGCCCGAATACATATAGTTTTCAGTCCTTGCTGGAATTGTTGATGAATGCATTGGGTCGAAAGCGTATCTTCATATCCGTACCCGGGTTTGCTGCCAAATTGATGGCGATTTTCACATCGGTATTGCCGACCCCCCCCATTACACTGGATCAGTTGAAGTTGCTGGGGCACGATAATGTTGTCAATGGTGATGCATTCCCGGCCGAGTTTGGCGAAGCGGCAGCTTTGGAGCGCGTGTTACCAACATATATCTGTGCTTCCCGGTCGGAACAACTCCAGCATTTCATGGATAAGTGTCGCCAGCATTACCGCAAGGGTGCCATTTGAGTTATCCTTTTATCGTTGGGGCAGTTGTGGCTGCTTATCTGCTCGGGTCTGTGCCATTTGGGCTGTTGCTGGCAAAAACATTAAGCCATAAAGATCCGCGCCAGCACGGCAGCGGTAATATTGGCGCAACCAATGTCATGCGTACCGGTGGCAAACTGGCGGGTGTTTTGACATTGCTGGCGGATATTGCCAAGGGAGCAATTCCGATTTTGTTGGCATTGCTGGCCGGGTTGCAGGAAACCTGGATAGCAGCCATAGCGGTAGCTATTTTTCTGGGGCATATATTTCCCCTTTATCTGGGGTTCAAGGGCGGCAAAGGGGTGGCTACGATGCTCGGGGTGATGCTACCCTGGCAGCCCATGGTTGCAGTCATCGGAGTGCTGGTCTGGTTTATCGCGCTCAAGACAAGTCACTATGTTTCGTTGTCCTCGATTGTGGCTGCTTTGATGCTTCCCTTGCTGATTATGTCGACGGGTGGTTCAGTTCCTGCCCTGTTGGTTGGCATAATTTTTGCAGCACTGGTGACATGGAAACATGCGGGTAATATCAAACGTCTGGTGGATGGCACAGAACCGTCAACAGGAAAAAAACGGGGCGATAGCTCCTGATGCCATGAACACCATAAATTACGTGGTATATCACTCTGTGCAAGGTTTCAATCTTCCAGGAGGCAGACATGACATTTAAACACTTAGGGTTGCCGATTTTGATTGCCAGCCTGTTTCTTTTTGCACCTTCGCTTTTTGCAGGGCAGTTACAGGCTGACGGAGGCATGAATAACAGCAATGTGAAAGCAGATTTGCCGCAACCCTATGTGGTAAAGAAGGGGGATACGCTTTGGGATATCGCCGATTATTTTTTTAAGGACCCCTGGAAATGGCTCAAAATATGGGAACATAACCTTTATATTACCAACCCCGATCTGATTTATCCCGGTAATAAAATATGGTTTGATGGCCGTCAGCCGAGTCAGGGAGGCTTGACCCGGATACAGCTTCAGCCACAGGTTATCATTCTGCCAGTGGAGCGTATGGAGGAGAAAGCAGATTCGTCTATGCTGCTGACAGCGTTGCAGCGGCAGGGGTTCATTCAACCTGATCAGGTGCAGGGCGTGGGTTATATTCTGGATTCCCGGGATGACCGCCTTAATTACGGCGAACATGACCGTGTATATCTAAAACTGAACCAGTCTGCCAAACCCGGGTCTCTGTTTGATGTGTTCCGCAGTACTGATGTTCTGCGTGAACCAAACAGTGGCAATGAACTTGGTGTTCTGATTAAACATATGGGCCAGGTAAAAGTCCTCTCGGCAGAAAATGGTGTGTCTCGCGCCGTTGTCGTGAAAGCATTTGAGGAAATTTCCCGTGGCGACCGCGTGAAGCCGGCCCGGATGATCGATCCGCACATCGTGCTTGGCTACCCGGATTCTTCGTTATCCGGCACAGTGATCTATATTCGTAATGATGCACATGAGGCTGGCCAACATCAGGTGCTTGGTATCAACCTGGGTCTGAAGGACGGGTTGAAAGCCGGTATGCAAATGTCTATTTTCAAGGCCGGACGTGTAGTGAAGGACAAGGTCGCCGGTGGTGAAGTATTATTGCCGCAAGAGCAGGTTGGCAAATTACTGATTTTGGTGCCCCAGCAGCGGGCTTCGATTGCATTGATCACCAAATCAACTGGGCCGATCAATGTTGGTGATGCTGTCAAACATTCGCTTCCACAATAAAAATTGCTAGCCACTCATTCTATGGAACTCAAGAGAAATAGGTGGGCTGTTCTAGACATGTGTCAGTTAAACTGGGGCTAGTTTCACCTGACCCATAAACATGCAAAAGTAGAACGTATAGGTCTGACCCTTTGGTTTTGCGCGCAGAATACGTGGTGGACGCTCCCAGGTTCGCACC
>JAUZQI010000094.1 GCA_030951095.1 Mariprofundus sp.
ACGCACCTGCAAACGGCCACTATCCGATTCCGGCGCGACATCAAGCTTCTCGATCACGCCAGCCACTTCATTGATAATCTGTGGCGCACCAATCACAATCAACATGTTTCCAGGTTGATGAGCAATTGCTTTTACTCCACCGGCCCTGCCTGCCGCCGCCCCCGGTGTCCCAGCTGTGCCATATAGTGTTGTCAAGGTAGTCGCCAGCTTATCTGCCGATGCGTGTTTGAGGATAAATAACTGCACACCAACCGCATCCTTACGATCCAATAAATTCAATATGTACTGAATGCGCTGAATGTTGCTGGCACTGTCCGTTAGCAACAGCATATTGCCACGCGGGTAGGCAACCAGATGGCTGTTGGGTGAAATCAGTGGCCGAATCAGAGCCACCAACTGTTGAGCATCAGCATATTTAAGACGTACAACCTGCGTCACCATCGCATCATTGTGTTTGCTCTTGCCGCTTTTCAAGATAGGCAGTGATTTCTGCTTGCTCTCAGACCTCGGTACAATTTTAATCACTGACCCACTGGGCACTGCTGCAAAACCGTTCACTTCAAGCACCGATAGAAACACATCATAGGCATGATCTTCGGAAATCGGTGTAGGTGAAATAATTGTCACTTTACCTTTTACACGGTTATCCACGAGAAAATTCTTGCCTGAAAACCCTGATACAAATTCAATAAATGCACGGATATCTGCATTCTTGAAATTCAGGGTCACTTCCCTGGCCCATGCCTGCGAAGTCGCGCATAGCATCAACATGCATAATGCCAGACTCAAACTTTTTATTTTCATTTCATCCCCAAACCAACTTTGTTATACAAATACGATGAATACACCAGAGCATCAGAATGCTGCTATCTAAACTTGGGACAACAACTTTTTACAGCTCCATAATTTCATAGGCGGGTATCATAATGCAATTGCAGCCTCTTGCCAGTGCGCATTATAGCAGAAATTCCAGAAGAAATTTTTTTGCCTTGGCGGGTTCAAGTCACTTGCTCCGGCTTCGAAATGCCAGATTCTCTCCGGATGAAGCCAAGGGCGACTGTTATCATGGGCTTGCATGACAGCGTATCCAAGCATCCAACTACAGATTAAATCAACTTACACTCATGAGCCACTTGCAAAAGTTTGAGTGGATGAGTTGCAATCCCACTTCGAATGCCTTTTCGGGTTGGAATGAGAGGAATGGTGGATCCATTCGCCAATTTTCCGGATCAGAAATGCACCGCAGTAGGGAAGCAAATCGCTGCTCACGACTTTTGCAAGTGGCTCTCATGCAAGCTGGATTTCGAATCATACGTCATCACAGCATAATTTATGAGAAATACTTTGTGCGATAAACATGCAGTCAAACAAGTTGTTATGATGAAAATGGCTCTGCCTGAACGGCAAGATATCTGGCGCGCTGAAATCAAGCAATTCAAAATCACTTTGCTCAGTCCTCGCCATTTTCTTTCGCCTTTCAAGCTCCTGTTTTATTCCCCCTCCGTAACCATTGGACAGTCATTCACCCAATTCATACAGTCTCAAACCATGATAGCCACCAAACTCTTATATCAGGCTGCGCTTGAAATCCCTTCAAGACAAACATTGATTATCAATGCGCATGCTCACGCCCTGTTAACATCGATGGAATCGATTGATCTCCAGCAGCATTTCAAGCCCGAATATACCGCCATCAAAAACATAGGCCTGTCTGTATTTCCAGCGCTTCCGGATACTTCCCGTTTGTACGACTTGATCCTGCTGCTGCCTGCCAAGAATAAACAGCAAACACTTGGCTGGATGGCAGAGGCGATGAACCGGCTATCCACAAACGGCAAATTCATGTTTGCATGCGCCAACGCACATGGCGCAAAAAGCTATGAAGCAGCACTGAAAAAATTGGCTGGAAACGTATCTTCTCGCTCCAAGTCAAAATGCCGTTTGTGTTCGGCCAGAAAACTATCCGCCTTCAATGCCTCGTTCGCAGCACAGTGGCTGGAAGATGCCAGACCCCGCAGCATAGAATCCCACGGCATGATTTCCCGCCCCGGCCTGTTCAGCTGGGATCACGCCGATACCGGTTCTTCCCTGCTAATCAAACAGTTGCCTGTATTGCGTGGTATCGGCATGGACTTGTGCTGCGGTTATGGCCTGTTGACTGAAAACATCCTGCGCCAATCCACAGACATCAAGCAAATCCACCTGCTTGATGCTGACTGGCTGGCGCTTGATTGTGCCCGTCAGAACACGACGACTTGGCAAAACATCGTACAATGGCATTGGAAAGATGCGATGCATAATTCATTGCCAAAGCAACTGGATTGGGTCGTCTGCAACCCACCGTTCCACAGCGACCAGTCACGAGATGTGGGGCTTGGTCAATCCATTGTGCTGCACGCCTGTCAGAGCCTGAAAAGAGGCGGGCAACTCTATCTGGTCGCCAATCGTCAATTGCCCTATGAGCAACTGCTCCGGTCAGAATTACGGCAATGTCAGATACTGGTTGAAGCAGATGGATTCAAAGTCATCAAAGGAATTCGATAGCATGCGTAAAACAGAACGATTGAAAACAGAGCGGCTGGATAAATTACTCGCCAACCTCGGCTACGGGGTACGCAAAGATGTGCGCTACTGGATCAAGGAAGGTTGGATAACGGTGGATGGAAAACCTGCCACCTCCCCGTCCCAGAAGGTGATTCCACAACAGGTTCGACTTGAAGACACCGAACTGGATCACCCCAATGGCTTAACTATCATCTATCACAAACCGCTGGGCGCTGTCTGCTCACGCAAAGAGGATGGCCGCCTGATTTATGCCGATTTTCCGGAACGCTGGATTGGCCGGAAACCGCTGCTTTCCAGTGTTGGAAGGCTCGATAAGGACACATCAGGCCTGCTCATTGTCACTGATGACGGGCAACTCAACCATCAACTAACCAGCCCCAAACAACATATTTCCAAAACCTATGCTGTGACACTGGATCACCCGCTGGAAGGCAATGAAGCGGAAACCTTTGCAAGCGGCAAACTAATGCTGGAAGATGAAGATACGCCCTGCCTGCCAGCTGAGTTATCCATCTTCAATGACATCGAGGTTTCACTGATTCTACATGAGGGACGCTATCATCAGGTGCGGCGCATGTTTGCCTCTGTAGGTAATCATGTGAACATACTAAGGCGCACACATATTGGATCTTTATCATTGCAGGAGACTGGTCTGGCGGCAGGAACTTATCAAACGATCAAGGCATCCGAACTCATCAAGCTGATTCTTCCGGATACCATACCCCTACAATATACCTGATCGCAGTTGAAAAATGAGTCGAAATGTCCTGCACGAGGGGTCGATGAGGTCATATAGTGTCACGGGTTAATCGTCATCGTGATAATTTTTGTAATCCCGATTTTCACGTCTGTCACTTTCATCTTCGCCGTAGCGATTCTGGTACCTGCGTTTGTAACGCCGCTGATGATGCCTGTCCAGACGATCCAGATTACGCTGCGCCGGGTTATAGTCGGGATCAAGTCTGAGTGCATGTCTGAAATGGACGCTGGCTGCATCATCATCACCACTTAAAACAAGCGCAACGCCAAGATCGTTATGGGCAGCAGGATTGTTTGGGCAATAGTGCAAACCTTTTTGCATCAAGTAAATTTTTCGATCGATGTCCCGAGCCTGATTGGCCCGATCAAAATACCCGGCACCTTTGTTGCAAGCACGCCGATGATAACGGGGCCCGGAGGTATAAACGCGATTTTCCCGCCCCTCAGCCAACACAGCTCCGGCCAGCGCCCCCAGTGCTCCGCCAATCACAGCACCTTTTGCCACATTGCCGCTCTGGGCACCAATCACCGCCCCCGCTGTTGCTCCAATCACCGCCCCCTGCGCCGCTGTACGTTCCTGATAGGCAGTCGCGCACCCGGATAACAGGAAAATGATCATTACAGAAATAGTATATTTCATAAAATCCTCCTTACCAGGACAAGGCTATGCTGTTATCCCGTGTCAGCAACATGAAAAACTTTCGCTATGTGGCGGGTAAATTGCTCGAAAATCCGTTGATGGCAGTTCCCATGCATAGTTTCATAGACTTCGCTATGACTCATATGGGTGGTTTATATATCCAGAAAAAAGTTAACGAAATAAATTTTTAATACGCGTTGAAATACTCGATTCCAGCCCCATTCTTTTCGGTGAAACCTCGTAGAGTGTGCTGATTCCGACACCCTTCAGTGATATATTCCTTGCCGACCCAATTAAAATATCACCTGAATAATCCCGAATTTTTGTATGAATCAAACCAAAAACAATTTCATCAATTAATATCTGGTTACGCAAGGCATGAGTCTGGATCCGTGCACCCTTATCCATGGCATGACCGATATAATCCTGTTCATCACCCGGTATCGCTTTGACATATCCACATGTGATACCAATGCGATAATTCATCGAGCCAACCAGCTTTTTCAGTTTTTTACGTCCGTCTGAAAGACTCCGTTTAATAAACAAAGATGCCAGCACTGCATCAATAGCATTTTCAAACACCACCATAACACCATCACCGAGCCGTTTGACAACCTGACCATTATATCGCTCTACCGCATGCTTGCAGATATCACAAAATAACCGGTTTCGCATATATCCCTTGGTATGGCCCATGGAACGCTTGTATTCGGTTGAACTTTCCAGATCAGTAAACATGATGCATTTATAATGATCCTCAGTCGTAGCTATAGCTTGCGCCACTTCCTCGATAATCTCATCCAGATCAAGCGATTCGGTTTTTACACGACTGGCTGGCTTGGACACTGCGATTTGAGGTACTACAGCCAGATCAACTGTATGTTTGTTTAAAGTTTCATCTGGTTGAAACGAAGGTTTGGGAATATTGAGAACATTGATTGGGCTGTCGCTTGTTTCCTGCTTATGTACAGGGGACATGATTTTCCTCCGATAGAAAACGATATGAATCAGCCCAAGACTAAATTCTGTTGATTCGTTTTCTGTGACGCAGGTCGCAATTTATGAATGCTCTGAAAATAGTTTCTTCTTTGTAATACAAAGGAAAAATGGTCGGGGTGAGAGGGTTCGAACCTCCGACCTTACCGTCCCGAACGGTACGCGCTACCAGGCTGCGCCACACCCCGCATGATAATCAAATCAGGTACGTAATTGCCTGATTTACAAAAATCCTAATGAACTGATAAACAAAGAATTCCAGAGGCTTGCTCCAGCCAATGGAAAACCCTTGCTTCGATAGAGTATCTTATTGTGGATTATTGCAGTTTAGTGGACAACTGACAAAGAAAAAGGGCCAGACAGTTAAGCCTGACCCTTCGTTTCTGTTGATATTGCTACTTTTTTGGTGGCGCTTCAGGGACTCGAACCCCGGACACACGGATTATGATTCCGTTGCTCTAACCAACTGAGCTAAAGCGCCGTGAAGGTCGCGCATTTTAGGGAGAAGAGTCTTTGCGTCAATGCCCGATTCGCTTAGCTCGCTAGCTCTCATCGCATTCGCCGGCTGGCTTTGCTATCGTTCGCTCT
>JAUZQI010000095.1 GCA_030951095.1 Mariprofundus sp.
GGCTAGGATACCCGGATACCAGCGGGCTGCCTGAAATAGATTTTCATATCACGGATCATCATGCCGAGACAGAGGGTGGTACGCTCTACACTGAAAAGCCGCTATTCATGCCAAATAGTTTTCTATGCTTTGGCATGCGCCCCACTTGTGAACGCAGAACAGAATCGCCAGCCAGCAAAGGTATGGGCATTACTTTTGGTTCTTTCTCCAATGCACATAAACTGAATCCACAAACCATCGCTGCCTGGTGCAAAATTTTACACGAAGTACCAAATTCTCGCATAGCGCTGAAGTGCCGCTGGTCTAGCGATGTTATTCGCAAGAATATTGTAAATGAATTCAGCAAACACCACATTGATGAAGAGCGCATTCTCTTCCTGGCATCAACCAAAACTTATGACGAGCATGTGGCTCAATACAATCAAATTGATATCGCTTTGGATACATACCCCTACTCCGGAACGACCACTACCTGTGAAGCCCTATGGATGGGGGTTCCTGTTGTAACTTATGTTGGCAAAAGCCATGCCTCACGCGTATCGAACTCCATCCTGAAAAATATTGGTTTTGAAGAAACCCTCTGCTATTCATGGTATGAATATGTAACCAAGGCTGTTCAACTGGCCAATAACCCGGCATGACTCACACTTTTGCTGCCCATGTTACATACACTTTTTGAACACTCTTCTGTGGCAAATCCGGATACTTTTGTACCAGCATTGGAAGAGCTCTACCTAGATGCCTGTCAGCAGAAGGGAGTGAATATTTCAGAACTGGCAGAAAACACTGTATCAGAGATTTCTGCTTCAACAACAATGCTCACGTTGCCTGATAATGTTAATATATTTGTTCCAAGCTCACTGGAAGATCCAGTTTCCTATGTCCTCACTGAACAAGGAGATTGGTACGAAGATGAAATCCGTTTTTTACGGAAACTTGCCAAACTCGGCATGCATGTCATTGATTCACCCGCTGGTCACGGACATATCAGCTTAAGTCTGGCTCAGGCAATTGGCAAAACGGGCAAATTGATTGCCTGCATTGCAGGTGAAAATAGCATCCGGAATTTTGAACATAGTATTGCTAATAATGGCTTTGATCATGTAGAAATAGTAGACGGCGACTGTACAGATGCCTTAATCAGTTCACAGTCATGGCAACGTATTGATATCTTTTGTATACATAGCAGTGACCCCATCAACACCCTCACCGCTTGTCAGCATGCTCTCCAGCATTACTCACCTCTGATTATGCTGGAGGGTATCAATGATGATGGTCTGAACATGCCATTGCTGGATCTCATGACTCAATTGGGCTTTTCCCCCTACCATCTAGTGCCTGGACTGAGCCTGCTCGCACCGGTTACAACTGACTTTTCCCCTATATCCTGGGACACGCGTATTTTTTACTGTAAGCATGACCGGGCCAGCGAACTGACCGCAGATGGTTTTCTGGTTTTGCATCAACCTGAAACTGTTGAATTATCAGATAACATCAACGAATGGCTAACTATTTTTCAAGAGCCAAAAAATGCATGGGCACAAAAATTCACAGCTCAATGGCGAGCGCAAACGGAGCATCTAAGCGACTGGGCTGAATTAAGGAGCGCCCTGCACGCTTTTGCCATGGCCCATGACAAGACACACACGCCTGAAGTGCGCTATGCCCTTCTCAATGCCAGTCTCGCTCTGTTCATGAATATGCCGGAGATCATGGATAGCCCATCACGACTGTGCAGTGTAGCACGAGTCTGCACTGAGCTAGGGCGTTTCCATGATGCGGTGGGTGCCCTGAATCATGTGAAATCACTCATCGAAACCCACGGGGAATTTTCACCAGATGAACCCTTTCTCGCAGCTTCGGCAAGATATGACAAGAACACTTTTGACATCAGCCCCACAGCCTGGATGTTATGCCAAACAGAGTCTCAAATAGAGAGGCTATCAACACCTAGCGCATGGCAGCAGGACCCAAGCAGTTTATTGAAACTGGCTGAGTCATTGCGAGAGCGCAACTTCCATGATGAAGATATTAAACATAGAGAGAGTGCTGCTTTACAACGCATGTCTCCTCATCGAAAGGAAGCAGTACGCATAGAAAACTCGGCTGGTGATCATCGGTTTACCAACAGCGAGAATAACCCACTAGCGTCCCAAAACATAGAGATGAGAAAAATCAGGAAACTTCATATTGGAGGCAGAGAGAAACACCCTGATTGGGAAATTCTCGACGCCATTCCTTCAGATATTGTTGATCATATCGGCAATGCCAATGACCTATCGATATTTGAAGATAATACCTTTGATGCAATCTACTCATCACATGTGTTGGAACACTTTAGCTATCAAGGAGAACTTTCTCAGGTATTATTGGAATGGTATCGCGTGATGAGGCCAGGCGGCATTCTATATGCCAGCGTTCCAAACCTGGATGTGTTGTGTGAACTTTTTCTAAACAAGAGCGAGTTGTCAGCATCAGACCGATACCTTGTTATGCGCATGATGTTTGGCGGTCAAATCGATGCATATGATTTCCATAAGGTAGGGTACAACGCTGAAATTCTGGGGAGTTACATATCTCAAGCAGGATTCACAAACATCAAAATTGTGCCAGCTTTTGGTCTATTTAACGACACCAGCAATATGGAGTTCAAGGGCAAACTTATCAGCCTGAACCTGACAGCCGTCAAATAAAATTCACAAAGAGGGTGGCATACTAAAAGCACCCGCCCTATTTTAATTTTTCATAAGAGGGGGACTATCTATCAACCAATTTTGGCATCAAGACTCAAAATTGAAAACGACATTGGTGTTAAAGACCACCAATCTCCAAGTGCCCTCTAGCGACCCTAAGAGTAGAAACGATATCATAAAGGGAAAACTCATATCCCTGTTTCTTAACGCGCCTCTGCTGCAAAGTAGAAAAGTCAGCAACCAGTATCATCTCTCCATCCATAGTTCCCCTATCCAGCAATTCATTAGTAGTGCATGCCTCCATTGGCGGGAGCATTGAAAAGCGTTCAGTCGTCCGCAATCGCAACATAAAGTTAGCTATCGGGGAGCTTTCTAAAATAATTCTTTTCACATCCGGCAAACTCTTTAAAATGGTCTCTACACGCTCAAGAGCGCAATGAAGTATAAAATTATGCTCCCACTCTTTTAATTGCACATCAGAAACCAGCGCATAACAATGGGCTCGCAGTAAGTAATGGCGTTGTTGTATGTATTTTTCCTGCTGAGTGGCGAAATTATATGCGGTCATGTAAATCCCTGCAGAACGTGAATGCACAAAATTAACGACATGCTGAGTGATTCCTTCCATTGAGTGATCGAGCCCAAGTCCAGCTATAAAGAGTTCATAATCGGATCGGTGCATATCATGATACCAGGGTTCTATCAGATCAAATTCCATTCTGGGTATGGTTTGCGCATGTTTATAAATAAGATCAGGGATTAATGCTATCAAGCCATGCCTGATTAACATTTCAGCCTGCCGCCAGTGTCCAAATGTAGTTGAATCGTAGTAGCAGAACCTTTGATTTATATTAGTCCTCATAACTGGACCCCAAATCATCCCAGTGTTTTCAAACAACTTGCCGCGATCTTGATCCGAATAAATTTCTTCTGATTTTATCGTTTTTGCTATTTCATATTCTTTGCCTGTATAAGGATCGAATTCACAATGATTGCCATAGACAGCGACAATTTCCGGATTATTTTGAAACATATTGAGTATTTTTCTAAATGAATCTGGAACAATACGATCATCATCTGATAAAAAGTATGAGAATTCGGATGTGGCCAGATTTAATGCCGCCTGAATATTCAAGCCAGGCCCAATATTTTCGGACTGTTGATGATATGAAAATCTACAAAATTTATCCTTAAATTTATTAGCAACCTCGGCGGTCAAATCATCCGAAGCATTATCTGAAACTATTACCTCCAATCGAATACCGTCTATTTCTGCCAGATGCCGGAGAGTTTCATCCAGTATCGGCGCTCTATTGTATGTAGGAATACATATACTCAATTCCGGATGATTCACTTTATACCTCTCGAAACTACAGGAGCCAATTTGACTTTGACGACAAATCGACATCCTCTTAAGCCATCTGTCAAATCAACACAGGTATCTTAACTCGAGCCTTAATTGAAACAACAGAAGCTTCCCACTAAATTCAGCTATTCTCTAAAGTTCATGATCACCCTGCCGATACAAGTACATAGTAAGCTTAAATTCGGTGGTACATGGACTCCTCCGCAGCAATAGCAGGACCCTTGGCATGATGTCAGTCGGGACCTGAGTACACAGGAGAATTCCATGATTATTTTACCAGTTTCCACACCTGCAGTAGCCATTGACCAGAATAGCGTCAATCAATCGCAGCAAAATCAGGTTAATCAATCAGAGCAATCGAGAAAAGCCACTGACACCGTAATGGTATCACCCGAGGCTCGGCAAATGGCTAGCGCAGATTCAAACTACAGCGCGTCATCTAACAACACTCCAGCCGCACCGCAGCAAGCAGCAGCCAGTAGTGAACCGGTAACAGCACAGCAAGCAGCAGCCAGCACTGCTCCTCCTGCGCCACAACAGATAGCTGATATCGAAGTTGCCGAAAAAGTGGCTGATAGTGAAGTGGTTGAGCAGCAGAGGCCTACCAACGCCATGACAGGTAAACAGGACTCGACAAAGATCGACGTGGTCGCATGATTAAATTCTCAACGGGGATTCGTTAGCAGGGTCTCCCCCCTACAGGATTTTGCTGACGATGCCTCCGCCGAGCAGTTCATCTCCAACATAAAAAGCAGCTACCTGACCGGGTGCGGTCGGTTTCTGGTTCTCATCAAATACCAGGTGCAGATCTTCACCGGCCAGTTCCAGGGAACATGCAGCGGTCTGCATCTGATAGCGCACCTTGGCCGTTACATTCTCTCCAGCTTCAGGCTGACGAATCCAGCTGATATCACCAACATCCACGGCTGAAATAAGTGCATCCTCGGGATGTGCAACCACTACTTTTGCTGTTGTACCATCGAGCCCCACCACATGCCATGGCCCGTTGGGAAGCCCCAGACCTTTTCGCTGCCCGAGTGTAAAGTGTGCAATACCCTCATGGCGACCCAGATACTTACCCTCAAGATCAACAATATTGCCCGCTCTGAAACCGGCGGATGCGCCTTCCCGTTTAAGAAAAGCGATGCGATCACCTGCCGGAATAAAACAAATATCCTGACTTTCATGTTTTTCTGCTGTCGCCAGATTGAAATGGCGCGCCAGCTTGCGGGT
>JAUZQI010000096.1 GCA_030951095.1 Mariprofundus sp.
CCTTTCAACTATTCACCTACCAACAGTGGTTTCAGGATCAATCCACGGCACAACCGCAGAAAGCTGAACCCAGAGATTGTCAGATTTCAGTCGACCTCCAAATGGGGTAATACATGTTAGTTGTCGATCATTTTCGTTGTCTGCCATGTGCATGTCTTTTGGGCGAAAATGTCACCAACCATGCACTTTACGCTATCATAAATGAAAACGCTTATGTTCAGAGCCACTTGCAAAAGTCTGAGTGGATGCTTTGCAATCCCACTTCGAGTGCTTTTTTGGAATGGAATGAGGAGCATGGTGGTTCCATTCTCTGAAATTCCAGTTCGATAATGCGTCGGAGTGGGGAAGTAAATCGCCGTTCACGACTTTTGCAAATGGCTCTTCAGTGACTTGAATGTTTTTGAGGACGATCGAATTAAAGTGATGTTGACCCCATCAGGACATCCTTAACCGGCTTCATCCTGCCAGACCAATACCGGTTTTCTGGCGGCCTGTGTTTCATCCAGCCTGCGCCGGAACGGTTTGACCGGTGCCGCGTGCAGCATATCGGTGTCGCCGGCTTCGCATTGGGCTGCAATCTCCAGCATGGCATCGCAGAAGATATCCAGCGTCTCACGGGATTCGGTTTCAGTCGGCTCAATTAGCATCGCACCGTGGACGATCAGTGGAAAATAAATCGTCATGGGGTGAAATCCGAGATCAATCAATTGCTTGGCAATATCGAGGGTTTTGACCCCGTGTTTTTCCTGCCATGCATCGGTCAACAGGCACTCATGTTTGCATAAACCATCGAACGGCACATGGTATGCATCTTTCAAACGATGCAGCACATAATTGGCATTAAGCACCGCATCTTCAGCAATTTTATGCAGGTGATTGTGTCCGAATGCGGCGATATAGGCAGATGCTCGCAGCAATACGCCGGTCTGGCCAATCGCGCCGAGCACCGGGCCAACCGAGGTGTCGCTGGCATGCAGCAGTGCATAAGTATCGCCATGTTTTTCAATGCGCGGCACTGGCAGGACCGGGGCCAGCGTCTCATTCACCACCACCGGGCCGCCGCCGGGGCCGCCGCCGCCATGCGGGGTGGCGAAGGTTTTGTGCACATTGATATGCATGCAATCGATACCCATTTCACCGGGTCGAGCCACGCCGACCAGGGCGTTGAGATTGGCACCATCGCCGTAAACGAATCCGCCGGCTTCATGCACCAGTCGACATATTTCCTGAACATTCGATTCAAATGCGCCGGCGGTATTCGGATTGGTCATCATCAGTGCCGCCGTATCGTCATCCAGATGCGCTTTGAGTTCATCCAGGTCAATTCGGCCATCCGCGCCCGATTTCAATTCCACTGTGTACATGCCGCACAGGGCAGCCGAAGCCGGATTGGTGCCGTGCGCTGAATCGGGCACCAGCACTTTTTTACGATGTTGCTGACCGCGCGCATCAAGCGCAGCGCGAATCATCATCAGGCCAGTCAATTCTCCATGCGCGCCGGCGGCGGGTTGCAGGGTAATGTTTGAAAAACCGGCAATTTCGCATAACCATTGTTGCAATTCGTATAACAGTTCCAACGCACCTTGCACCGTATCATCAGGCTGATCGGGGTGGATATGACATAAACCTGGCAAGCGCACCACCTGTTCATTGACGCGCGGATTATATTTCATCGTACATGAACCCAGCGGATAAAAACCCGTCTCAATGCCGTGATTCCATTGGCTTAAACGCACAAAATGGCGCACCGTTTCCGGCTCCGACAAACCCGGAATACCTGCCGGAGTGGCGCGGGAAAATGCCGCCAGATCATCTGGAATCTCGCCGTCCACGCCGGGCAAGTTGATTGATGAGGGCGCTTCATGGGTATGTTCAAACAATAACGATTCTTCATGCTGAATGCCGGATGTGGCGGAATATTTATACGTGTTGGACACAGATTCGTTCATCGGGCGGCCTCCAGCGCGGACACATACCGGTTGATATCATCCTGTTCGACCATTTCCGTGGTGGCGACCAGCAGATGTCTGGCTTCAATACCCTGTTCGATGCGTTCCAGCGGAATACCGCCGAAAATGCCATCGGCCTGTGCGGCGGTGAGGAACCGCTCACGCGCTGCATGATCGGCAAAGCTCAAAACGGTTTCATTGTAATGCGTGCCTGTTGCAGTTGAAATGTGATCGGGAATATTTTCAAGCAAAGCCTGCAATGCAGCCGCCGAATGGCACGCCACCGTAGCCAGCCCGGCATCGCCCATCAACGTCATATAGGTTGCTGCTGCGGTACACATCAAACCCTGATTCGAGCAGATATTGGAGGTCGCCTTTTCGCGCCGGATATGCTGTTCGCGGGTGGACAGGGTAAGCACGAACCCCCGCTTGCCATCGGCGTCTGTGGTCATGCCGCAAACGCGACCGGGCATCTGGCGCACGTATTTTTGTTTGCAGGTGAACAGACCTAAATGCGGCCCGCCATAGCCCATAGGAATGCCGAGCGACTGGCCGGAACCCACGGCGATATCAGCACCGATCGCGCCGGGTGATTCAATCAGGGCAAAGGCGGAAATATCGGAAAATGCCACCACCATTAAACATTGATGCGCATCGCAGGCCGTGCGCAATGGCGCCAGATCAAAAACCGAGCCGTAAAAATCGGGGTATTGCACGATCACACAGGCGGTCGCGTCATCAATCGCGGCAATCACTCTGTCCAAATCCGTACCGAAACAGCCCATGGGTACTTCAGCATATTCGCCATCAAGCCGCGAGAGGTAATTGACCGTGACGTTGCGATAACACGGATTGACGGAAGCCGCCATCACTACCCGCTGTCTGCGGGTGATACGCCGCGCCATCAGCGCCGCTTCAGCCGTAGCCGTAGCCGCGTCATACATCGAAGCGTTAGCGACATCCATGCCGGTCATCCGCGCAATCATGGTTTGGAATTCAAACAGGGTTTGTAGCGTGCCTTGCGAAATTTCCGGCTGATAGGGGGTATAGGCCGTCAGGAACTCGCCGCGCGAAATCACATAATCGACCACGGCAGGCACGAAATGGTGGTAAGTCCCACCGCCGAGAAAATAGGCCGTATTACTGGCATTGCGATTTTTATTAGCGGCCTGGGTAAATTTGCGCACAATGGCCGCTTCCGATAATCCATCCGGCAGCTTTAATGCGCCGTGCTCAAGATGAAACTCAGTCGGAATATCGGCAAACAAATCGCCCATACCGTCAACGCCAATGGCCTCCAGCATGGATATTCGATCACTATCTGTATGGGGTAAAAATCTCATGGAAAAAATTCACCACAAAGACGCAAAGGCACAAAGTAAACCAAGCGTATTAAGAACGCCTTTCTTTGTGTCTTTGTGCCTTAGGGAAGTGCTGATCAAACCATGATTCGCGATCCTGCATGTGAAATGAACGATTTCTTCGTTAAAGATTTGAGCCATAGCGGCGCTATGCCTTTGAATCTTTGCCTTGAACTCATCCATTTCCCATTGCGGTCTCATCAAACCAGATTGAATCAGCACGCCCTTCGTGGTTACTCCTCTAAAAAAGTGGTGTATTCGTCATCGGTGAGTAGTTCAACCTGACCATCGCCAATGGATATTTTAGCAATCCAGCCGGAACCATACGGGTCGGTATTTACATGCTCCGGCGCGCCTTCCAGAGACTCATTTACTTCAATAATTTTACCAGCTACCGGCGCATACACATCAGATACCGCCTTGACCGATTCGACTACGGCATAGGCCTCACCGGCATAGATATTGCGACCAACCTCGGGCAATTCGACAAAAACGATATCGCCCAATGCCTCTTGCGCATGATCGCTAATTCCAAAGGTGGCTGTATCGCCTTCGATACGCACCCATTCGTGTTCTTTGGTATATTTCAAATCAGCAGGAATTGTCATGTTTCATTTACCCCTTATCTTTTCACATTACTGCGTACGAACGGCAGAGACGTGCGTTCAGCAGCAACAAGCTTGCCTCGAATTTCAACGCTTAAATCGCTAGCTTCCGCATGCTCAGGCTTCACATAAGCCAGCGCAACTCCGCCAGCCATTGGCGAGTGCATGCCGGACGTTACCTCACCGCTTTTTTCTCCATCGACGAATACAGCATAATGTTCGCGCGGGATACCTCGAGCAGTCAGCTTCAATGCAATCAAACGCTTTTCAGGGCCCTGGTTCTTGCGTGTTTCAACTGCCGTCTTACCAATAAAATTACCTTTATTGAGTTTGGTAATCCACATCAGTTTGGCTTCCACCGGTGTCACAGTATCGGAAATCTCATGGCCATAGAGCGCATAACCCATCTCGGTACGCAGCATATCGCGAGCTGCCAGGCCTATCGGTTCGGCATCATTCGCCAGTAGCTGCTGCCATACTTCTACGGCAATAGCATGGGGAATATAAATCTCAAATCCGTCTTCGCCGGTATAGCCGGTGCGCGATACAATGGCAGGCGTGTTGTTCACGTTGACCTGTGCAAATTTATAATAACCGATCTCATTCAGATCGTTGTTCACCAGCGGTTGCAATACCGCCTGTGCCGCAGCGCCTTGCAGAGCCAGTAACGTCGTATCATCGGATTCATCTGCCACGCTGACATCAAAACTGGCAGCTTGCTGCAGTAAATGTGCCATATCCTTATGCCGATTGGCCGCATTGATGCAGAGATAGTATTCATCGTCTGAAATCTTGTAGGTGGTGATATCGTCAATAAAAGTTCCGGCATCATCCAGCAGGGCGGAATAATGCACCTGTCCAACAGCCAGTTTTGACACGTCATTGGTGGTCATATATTGCAGGAATGCCAGCGCGTCCGCACCGCTCACCCGCACCTGCCCCATATGGGTAATGTCGAATAAACCGGCACCGCCTTTGCGCACGAAAGTGTATTCTTTCAATGCACCGATTTTATATTGTACCGGCATTTCAAAGCCGGCAAACGGCACCATTTTCCCACCCAGCGCCACATGCGCATCAAACAACGGTGTTTTCTGTAATTCGCTCATGTTGATCCTTCAGGTGCCGCCCATATGTGATTTGAATGCTTCAACGGTATTGGCAAGTAACATGGTGATGGTCATCGGGCCGACACCTCCCGGCACCGGCGTGATCCATGCCGCACGCTCAGTTGCCGACTCAAATTCAACATCACCGGTCAGGCTGCCATCTGCCAGACGATGAATGCCGACATCGATCACGGTCGCCCCCGGCTTGATCCATTCGCCTTTGATTAACCCCTGTTTGCCTGCCGCAGCAACGACGATATCGGCCCGCTCGATATGGTGGCGAAGATTTTGTGTGAATTTGTGCGCAATCGTAACGGTTGCACCGGCTAGCAACAGTTCCAGCGCCATGGGGCGGCCTACGATATTTGATGCGCCGACAATAACGCATTCCTTGCCATGCAGGTCCATGCCGGTTTCTTCCAGCAGTTTCATGCAACCGTACGGCGTGCAGGAACGCAGTGCAGGTTTGCGCGCCGCCAGCCTGCCGACATTATAGGGATGAAAGCCATCCACATCCTTACCCGGATCAATGGCTTCAATCAGCGAATCGGGGTTGATATGTTCAGGAACCGGCAACTGCACCAGAATACCATCCACTTTCGGATCGGCATTGAGTTCGGAAATCAGCCCTAGCAAATGCTGCTGTGTGGTATCTGCCGGCAAATCGTGGGCAAAGGATGCTATGCCCATGTTTGCACATCCCGATTTTTTGTTGCGCACGTAAACTTGCGAGGCGGGATCCTGCCCTACCAGAATGACCGCTAATCCGGGCGTGCGCCCGTGCTTCTCGGTCAAATCGGCAACTTCCGCAGTCAGGGATTGCCGCATGCGCGCCGCCAAGGCTTTTCCATCCAGTATCTGTGCACTCATAAGGCTGCGCATTGTTGCAGCAAGTGAAGCTTTCGACAATGGCGCATAGTCAAAAGTATTCCACCACATAGGAGTCTGTAGGACTTATGAGAAATCTACTGCGCGGCAGGGAGAACGGCCAAAATAACCTGATTTATCGTTACATAGTTACCACTATGCGCCTCAAAATCATGCTATTTTTAACTCATCCCCCCACCTGCTCGCTACGATCACCCTAAGCCCGACAGGCTCATAGGACGCAGAGTTACACAGAGTAAAAATAAAAAAGAAACCTGGAAGGCTGTATTAATCAACGCATACAGTTGATTTCACACTGCCAATAAATGCAGGAATTATGCCGCCTTTTTTATGTCTTTGGCTCTACTCTGCGGTAAGAGGTTTTAGGTTTAAAGCTTTCTGTACTTCGCGCGCTTCATGGTGGATAGTTTCTACTTATGAGAGTTGGCATTGACCTGGGTGGTAGCAAAACTGAATTGATTGCGCTGGATGATCAGGGCACAGAACAGTTGCGTTTTCGTCGGCCGACGCCTGCCGGCACTTATGACGCAACGGTCAGTTTGATTGCAGAAATGGTGCAGCAAGCGGAAGCTGAACTGGGCATGACAGCGAGCACAGGCTTAGGGACGCCGGGAGCGGTTTCACTCAAAAACGGGCTGATGAAGAATTGCAATTCCACCTGTCTGAATGGCCAGCCGTTGAAAGAAGATATTGAGCATGTACTGCAACGTGAAGTGCGTTTGAGTAATGATGCCAACTGTTTTGCATTGTCTGAAGCCATCGATGGCGCGGGGGCGGGCCATCCAGTTGTTTTCGGTGTAATTCTCGGTACCGGTGTGGGTGGCGGCCTGGTGGTGAACGGGCAAGTGCTGGGTGGCGTCAACCATATCGCCGGCGAATGGGGGCATAATCCGTTGCCGATAGCTGCTCATTCTGACTTTCCCGGGCCGGCATGTTATTGTGGCAGGAACGGTTGCATTGAAGCTTGGTTATCCGGCCCGGCCATGCAGGCAGAACATCATCGACATCAGGGCACGACACTGACAGCTAGCGATATTGCCTCGGCTGCACAGGCAGGCGATGTTGCTTGTCTGCAAACGCTGGAAATCTATTGTGAACGGCTGGCAGGAGCGCTGGCAGTGGTCATCAACATCATTGACCCTGACGTGATTGTGCTGGGCGGTGGTTTGGCCAATATCGATATGCTGTATTCCCGGGTGCCGTTATTGTGGCACAGGTATATTTTTTCTGATGACGTTCGCACCAGACTGTTGCGGCCGGTACATGGTGATTCGTCCGGCGTGCGCGGTGCGGCATGGTTGTGGGGGGATTAGGGCCTGTTCACACGTGTCTGATCGAAGCGCTGCTGCCCCAAATGAGGCCAGTCAAGGCGCGAGGAGTGTTGTTGGCAAATTCAAATGAACGACGAGTAACGCTGAATGGCCTCATTTGGGGCGCGGCTCTGCGGGAAATGCCATTTTTACACGCTGCTGCGTTATTTTTCGCTGATGTGCATTCAGCACACTGCGCTCGAAATGCCTTGCTGCGCATCAAAAATGGCTATTTTGCTACGACCGGAACTAGTGTTAAGAGCCCCTATTCACT
>JAUZQI010000097.1 GCA_030951095.1 Mariprofundus sp.
TTCAGCAAAAACTATTAGTCGCATCACATAGCTGGCGAAAAAACAGCGGGGCGCGTTGCCATCATGAATCGGATCGTAGTGAAAACTTTTGCCGTTAATCAGGGCATGCGTCCAGCCCTTATTCTCCACCATGGCGGACACATCATCCGCATCGGGAAAATACTGGGACTGAACCAATATATATTCACGATCCGGCTTCGGATACGCCTTGGAATAATGTTTCGGATCAACAATGATCACCCCGTACATGCCACGGGCAATATGCTGCGCCAGCGGATTCGAACCGCAGTGATACATATACACGCCGGGGAAGCGCGGTTTAAAGGTAAAATGCTTGCTGTGCCCCGGACGCACGGAACCGAACTCATTGAGCATATCCACTTCGGCGGCATGAAAATCAATCGAATGGGATTTTTTGTTTTCTTTGGCATTATTTAGCGTGAAATCGATGCTGTCTCCGATCGTGATGCGCACCGGCTTGCCCGGAATCAGGCCATCGTAGGTCCATGCCGAATAGCGTGTACCCTTATTATCTATCACTACATCCGTTTCCAATGCGTTCATCGTCACCTTGACCGTTTTGGCGAAAACGGCCGGAGCATTTACACCGGCAATCATGGCCATGATCGCACATGAAAATATACCTGTTATAAATCGATGCATAGTTCTCTCCTTGAACGATTAAAATCAGTGGTTGGCGTAGCAAGGCCGACTGAATTTTTCTTGCTAGATATTTTTTGATTCGGATATTTTTATGCACTTGGATGTTGAACAATATCCAGCAAACCATTTCTTTCAATATGATAAATCACTCGCTCAAAAGAAATACCACGTTCTATTGAGCAACTTATCCTTATCGGAATTCTAATATTTCATATGCAAACTTTAGTACATTGTGTGCCTCTTGCAATCACACATATACCTATCGCGGCATGAACTCCAGTTACGGGAAACCTGCGTCCACACAGACCCGGACGAACGGTTTTATCGCATCCGGTTTATCAGTAATGCTCGCTTTCGTATCGAGCGAAGATCATACAGACCCGTTGAAAGTTGCTCAATAGCGGCGCAAATCGCGTTACAACTACCCAACGATTGAATAATAAAATGGTAAAATCTTCCATTTTGTTATTCAAGAGTTTTCGAAACACCAGATGAATCAAAGAGTTGCGGCATGCGCCGCATGTCAATATCGGATTTAATCTGAATGTATTCAGAATTCCGTTGAGTCGAGTGATGGCTCATGCTGCCAGCTGCGGATGGATTCGATGTAGTCCGATTCATCTTTTAGTTTTTCGATATCCGGCACGAAGATATTCATGTTGGATGATATCAGATGATCCAGCCAGCCGGCCAGGAACTGACGGTAGAGATGATCCATCATGGTATCATTGGTGGTGGCTTTGGGGCCGATATAATCTTCGCTGGAAGCAATTTCTCCACGTACGGCAATATCAAGATTGCTGATGATCGATATCTTGTTTGTGTCCAGTGCCCGGAAATGTCCGGCGACACCAAGGTAGATCAGCCAGGGTGTGCCCGGCTCAAGCTGAGCGTAGCAATCCTGCATTTGATGTTTATCGGGAACAGGCGCACTTGATGTTCTGTGCAATACCGCATGTGCAAAGATTCCACGCATCAGGAAATCAAATTTCCCTGCCTTCTTTTGAGGGGCCAGAGCGGTTTTCTTGTCTTTTTTCAGGCGTCGATTCAGCCAGTATTCAGCGCTTTTTTTATCTGCGATCCGGGCATCGCCATGTTGTAATGGTTCGGCATACAGACATTCGCGCCAGCTATCATTTTGCAGCAATCGCCAGGCCTTGGCTGCGGAAGGGGAAAGGGCATCGATGGAAAAACAGATGTTCATGAAGCAGCTTTATCTTTGAAAGTCGTGATCACGGGCAACCCCGTTTATGGATTCAGGTGAAGACAAATTTCACCGCGCAACAGGCGCAACAGGTCATGGCCGACCAGTTCATAGCGCCAGCCATGCAGGCAGACCACTTGTGGAGGCTCGTCTTTACAGCGATAGCCCCATGATGCCAGTTCGGAGAGATCGGATTTATTGGCCAGAATGGAGGATGAAATTTCCCCTTCCTCTGCTTTCAGGCGCACCAGTGTATCGAGCATTTCCAGCCGCAGATCAGTACCGGTATGATTATGACGACGTGGAGACTGTCTGGGCCAGTCTTCTTCAGGCGTATCTATACCCTGTTGCCAGATCTGAATGATTTCTTCGCCGAAGCGTTTGATGAAGCCGGCATTGATGCCGCGCATACGTTGCATGGTATCAAGCGATAATGAACTGCGACGAGCGATTTCGAGCAGTGCTTCATCCGAAATCATGCGTCGACGCGGAATATCACGATGTTTGGCAGCACGTTCGCGCCAGGCGGCCAGTTCGCGCAGGGCAGCGAGATGTTTACCCTTGAGCTTGGTGACGCCTTTCACGCGCCAGAAAATGGTATTCACATCATTATCATAGGTGGCCGGATTGGTGAGTACGCTTTGCTCTTCCTGCAGCCAGCCGGTGCGCCCGGTAGCTTCTAGACGCTCCTGCAGATGCTGATATACCGGCATCAGCCAGATTACATCATCGGCGGCATAGGTGAGCTGTTTGGAGGTGAGGGGGCGTGTTTTCCAGTTGGTGAATGATTCGCCTTTGGGCAATGTCTTTTTAGTGATGCGCTGCACCAGATTGCCGAATCCAACCTGTTGTCCGTAACCGAGCAGCGCGGCAGCGATCTGGGTATCGAACAGAGGCATGGGCAGATGCCCCGATTCCTTAACGAAAATTTCGATATCCTGCCTGCCGGCATGAAAGACTTTCAGTATTTTCGGGTCGCACAAGATATCCCACAGCGCTGACATATCATTCAGTGCAATCGGGTCAATAATCCAGCACTGGCCGTTGCCGTAAATCTGCAGCAGGGCGAATTCAGCATAGTAGGTTCTTTCCCGATGAAACTCGGTATCAAGGCACAACACATGGCATGCGGACATCTCCTTGCAGGCTGTTTCCAGCAGGACAGGGTTATCAATATAGAGCGTAGAATTGGACATGGCAGCAGGATAGTCATCATGGTCGCTCCTTGAAAGGATTGAATCGTGTCCACCGAAGCTGTAAAAGCCAAGATCCGACATTGACATGCGGCGCATGCCGCAACCCCTTGATCTATCTGGCATTCCAAAAAATCATTTATCACCAGCAAAGTGACAGCATGATTTTTTGAAACACCATATAAACCAAGTGATTACACCCTGCATCCAATGTCAGTTCTTGGGGTAAAAGAATTGTTTATTGCCGGGCCACTTCATATTGGAGCCAGGCAAGTGAAGCGTTCCACGCTGGCAAACGCGTCATCGCCATGATTACGTATCTTCTACTGGGATTTGAGCCTTTATTGATCAATCCAGAACGATCAACCCTTTCTGAAATCACATCAGTTTAATATTGCCAGTGTCCGCTTTCTGTTTGGCTGGCAATCGGCGGGAAATCAAGTGGTTTACTTTTTCCGCCTCCTTGCGGTAGGTGGTTAACTTCCCGCCATAAACCGCAATATATGAAGGTTTGTTCTCGTGATCACAGACCAGCATAGAGCTGCGATTGGCCGAAAAGGCTGCATCTGAATACTGTGGAAGTACGCGAATACCACAGTACTGTTTCAATATATCAGATTCGGAACAGGGATTATCAGGAAAATAGCGATGATAGGTTGCGAGGATGGCGGCTATTTCTTCTTTGCTTGCATGGACATCGGCCGGATCACCATGAAAATCTGTTTCGGTGGTGCCAGCCAGCGTTCCACCTTTCCATGGCCGAAAAAACATCACCCGACCATCTTCTGATTCAACATAGACAAAGGCAGGACACGGGCGGTCGAGCAGCAGGTGGGTGCCCTGAACCAGGTGGACTTTCTGTTCGGGGGGCAGAGGCGTGATTTGTTGCCTGACCGTGTTAACCCACGGCCCTGCCGCATTGATCAGGATTTTTGCCCTGATTTCTGTTTTCGGAGCCTGCCCTGCCGGGGCCAGTTGGATCAGCCACCTGTCATTCTGAAATTCCGCACTGATAAATGCGGTGTGTTGCTGAATGTTTGCACCAAGTTGTTCGGCTGATCTGGCAACGGCTTGTGTCAGCAGTGCATCATCGGTAGCTGCATCCTCATAGGCGAGCAGGGCAGTCATATCTTCTGTATTTAAACCGGGAATGACATCGCACCACTGTTTTCGGGGAATGGATTTGAACCGGGATCGTCCGGCGGATAATGCCCAGTAGAGAGTCAGACCGATATTTACCATCCATGCCGGTCTTTTGTTGTGCCGGTAAACAGGGATATAAAACCATTCGCGACTGACCAGATGGGGTGCCAGTTTCAGCAGGGTTTCACGTTCATGCAAAGCCTAATAAACCAGTCTCATCTGCATGGACTCCAGATAACGCAGGCCACCGTGGATGAGCTTGGTAGAATTGCCGGAGGTGGCAGAGGCGATCGTATTCTGCTCGACCAGCAGCACCGAATGACCTGCTGAAACAGCAGCTTGGGCTGTACCAGCACCGTAAATGCCACCGCCGACGATCAGTATATCAACATCAGTCATTTGCGAGCTCCTTTTTCATGCGGCCAAAATGATTGGTTTCGATCAAATCAATACCGGCTGCTAATAATACTCTGGCCTGTTTGGCATCATTGACCGTATACACGGCACACCTCACCCCGTGCTGTTGCCAAACCGTTGTCTCCTCGGCGCGGTTGACCGGAAGAAACAGATATGAAAAGACAGCATTTGGAGCGCGATGATATTCCGATACCCATCCGACATCGCCGCTGAAATATTGGCTGCATGCTTCGACCAATAGCGCCGACTGACTGATCAGAACAATTTGTGATTGCAGTTTTTCAGGAATCATGGACAGAACGGTATGGACGGCCTGTTTAGGTGATTTTCTGCGCAGGATGGATGGTTTCAGTTCGGCAAACAGGGTGACGTCCGGATAGTGCTCCAGCCATTGCAGCAGCGCTTTGAATGTGAGTAAGGGATATATCCCGGCGGTTTTCTCAAACAGTTCCGAACAGGTGAATCGGGATACTTTGGCCGTGCTGCCGATATTGAGTTTGCCAAGCCGGTTATCGTGCAGTACAAACGCTTCAAAATCTTTGCTGAACTGGATATCACACTCCAGAAAACGAGCGCCAGCTCTGGCAGCTGCAGAAAAAGCAGTCAGCGTATTTTCAACCGCACATGTCTGATCGCCGCGATGAGCGACAAGAAAACGGGCGAGATGAACAGACCCTGGCGGCAAGGGGGCTAGCTGTAGTCAGCCCAGAATTCGGTTTGCGAAGTCATATTGCCGATACGTTCGATCAGGGTATCAACTGCCTCTTCGCTATCGGCGAAATTCATGCGATCGGTTTGCACGATCAACAGAGGCACTTCCTGATAATGAAAAAAATACTGGTCATAGGCATTGATGACCTGTTGCAGATAAGCCATTTTCAAACCGCGCTCTATGCCGCGATTGCGGCGGCGAATTCGCTCCATAATCACATCGGGTTTGGACTGCAGATAAATCACCAGATCGGGACAGTGAATATCCACCTGGATCAGGCGTGCAACCTGATCGTACAACGCCAGCTCCTCATCAGAGAGTGTCACTGTCGCAAAGATATGATCTTTGGCGAAGAGATAATCGCTGACTACGCCCTGACTGAACAGATCCTGCTGATGCAGTGTTTGCCATTGTTTCAGGCGCGAGAACAGAAAGGAAAGCTGAACGGACAGTGCATGGCGGGACGGATCCTGATAAAACAGTTCGATAAAGGGGTTATCATCTACCTGCTCGAAAAAAGTGCCGGAGCCGATTTTGTCGGCCAGCTTTTGCGCCAGTGTGGTTTTCCCTACGCCGATGGCGCCTTCTATGGCAATGTGGCACTGGCTCAGCGGCCGCCCTCTTTCGGTAAGTTTTTTCTTTTCTACCATACGAGCCCCTTTGGTAAAATCGGTTCTCCAGCCAATAATAGTGCGTTTAATAACTGCGATGCTGTCTGCTTCAGATCGGGATGTTGCCAGTTTGGTTCGATATCGCAAAGGGGGCGTAATACAAACTGACGGTGATGCATCTGCGGGTGAGGGATATTCAATCGATCATGTTTGATCACCAGTGAACCCATGGCGATGATATCCAGGTCAAGGGTGCGTGCTCCCCAGTGTTCTGAACGGATACGTCCGTGTTGTATTTCAATGCCTTGTAACGTTGTTAGCAGTTCGAGAGATTGCAGTTCCGATTCGACTGCAATCATGGCATTCAAATAATCCGGCTGGCCTGCCGGGCCCAGCGGAGGTGTGCGATAAAGTAGCGATGAACTGGTGACGTGAATTCCTGTCAGTTGTTCGATGCTGTTGCGAGCAGAGCGGAAATTCGGGATTACATCACCGAGATTGCCGCCGAATGCGATAAACGCTGTTTTCATGCGTAGCGAGCTGTGCCACCACGGCGCGGATCCCCGCTGGCATGCAAATGTCCATTGATGTCACAGGTGATAGCATGTACGCCGCCGAAATAGACGCTCTGCTGTTGCCATGGGTTGAGATTCCAGCCCAGTTGCATGAGCTGATCTTTGTCATGATCAGATAAAAAATCCGGTTCGATATCAAGTCTGTTGCCTTCATTGTGCAGACGGGGCGCGTGTACGGCTTCCTCAATATTCTGCTCCAGCAACAAGTGACGTGTCAGCACTTGCAATATGGCACCACGCAGGCGATTGGATCCACCACTGCCCAGCACGACAGCAGGGCGGCCTTCATTCATAAAAATTGATGGTGCCATCATTGAGGAGAGTGTGGTTCCACCCGGTAAGGCATGGAAGCCCAAAGGGTTGATGTCTTCTTCACCCAGCATATTATTCAGATGAATGCCGGTTCCGGGCACGACGATGCCCGAGATCGGAAGAGCACACG
>JAUZQI010000098.1 GCA_030951095.1 Mariprofundus sp.
ACGCCGTGTGCCTCAGGACGGGCGCATTAAACTGCGGCTGTCGCGAGCCAAGACTGTTGATTTCCGGGTTTCAGTGCTGCCGATGCTTTTTGGTGAAAAGGTGGTGATGCGTTTGCTGGATCCGTCCAGTTTACAACTGGATATGACCAAGCTGGGTTATCCTGAAGGGTCTCTGGCGAGGTTGAAGCATGCTATTCACCGTCCCTATGGCATGGTACTTGTAACCGGCCCGACCGGTTCGGGCAAAACAGTCAGTCTGTATTCTGCCGTGGCCGAGTTAAACCAGCCCGGGGTAAATATTTGCACGGCAGAAGATCCTGTCGAATTTAATTTTATGGGCATCAATCAGGTCAATGTGGATGTGGATGTCGGGCGGACATTTCCAGCCATATTGCGTTCTTTTATGCGTCAGGATCCGGACATTATTCTGATCGGCGAAATACGTGATTATGAAACAGCATCTATCGGTATCAAGGCTGCCCTGACCGGGCATCTGGTGTTGGCAACACTTCATACCAATGATGCACCGTCAACCATGACGCGTCTGGTTAATATGGGAATCGAGCCATTCCTGGTGGGATCTGCTGTTAATATGGTTTCTGCTCAACGTCTGGCAAGATGCATATGTCCGGATTGCAAATCGCCCGAAAAGGTTCCGACTGCTGCTTTGCAGGATGCTGGCGTGCCGGAAAACGAGTTGAACGATTATCATCCGATGCATGGCGCAGGTTGTCAGACATGCAATGGTACCGGCTACAAAGGCAGGACAGGTATTTATCAGGTCATGCCGGTTTTTGATGAAATCCGCGAAGTGATTTATGCTGGCGGAGACTCGGGAAGGATCAATGCCATCGCCATGGAAAAAAATGTTAAAACCTTACGTATGGCAGCACTGGAGAAGGTGAAAGTCGGCGATATTTCACTTGAGGAGTGCTTGCGGGTCACGGCGGCGGATTAACATGAAACAACAATGCGCCTGCATGATTTTTCCAGTCTGTGGTAATGTTTCATACCCCGGGATGGAAAGAATTCATGCGCGTTAGGGTGATAAACTGATGGCGACTTTTACATGGCAGGCAAAAAACAAACAGGGTTTGGCAGAAAGTGGCGAGGTAGAAGCACCCAACCGTGAAATCGCTGCGGCGATACTTCGGCGAAAAGGCCTGGTTAATGTTAAAGCAAAGAAAAAACCGATTGAAATCAACCTGTTTCCCGACAAAGCCGATGACAAGGATATATCCATTTTTTTCCGCCAGCTTTCCACAATGATCAATGCAGGGTTACCTCTGGTGCAGTGTTTTGAGCTGGCTGAACGAGGAGCTGAAAAAAAAGCCATGGTCAAATTATTGGGTGATGTGCGTCGGAGTCTTGAGGACGGCAACCCGCTGGGTGAAACAATGCGCAAGTTCCCCGATGAGTTTGATCGTCTCACATGCGCTTTGGTTGAAGCCGGTGAGCAGGGCGGCATCCTTGATTCTATACTGTTGAGACTTTGCAGTTATAAGGAAAAGGCTCTCAGCCTGAAGGCAAAAATTAAATCTGCCATGGTTTATCCGATTGCCATTCTTGTCGTTTCATTCATCGTAACCGCCATTTTGATGATTTTCGTTATTCCGGTATTTGGTGAAATGTTTGCCGATTTTGGCGCTGATTTACCGGCTCCTACCCAGATTGCCATTTCGATATCCAATGTTTTTGTAGCATACTGGTACATCATTATTGGTGCACCGATTGCGATGGTGTTTGCTATCCGGGCTGTATACAAGACGCCGAAAGGGAGGTATCAGCTGGATAAATTGCTGCTTTCACTACCCATTCTGGGCGATGTGTTGCGCAAGGCTTCCGTGGCCCGTTTCTGTAGCACCTTTTCCACCCTGACGGCTGCCGGTGTCCCGATTCTGGAATCACTGGATACGGTGGCTGAAACATCGGGTAATGTCGTCATAGAGGAAGTGATTCTTTCGTCCAAGGACTCTATATCGCAAGGCCAGACGCTTACTGCACCGCTGGAAGACAGTAAAATCTTCCCTCTGATGGTAACGCAGATGATTTCCATCGGCGAGCAGACCGGCAGCCTTGAAGAAATGCTGGCTAAAATTGCCGAATTTTACGAGGAAGAGGTCGATACAGCCGTGGATAACATGCAACAGTTAATGGAGCCGATGATCATGGCCTTTCTGGGTGTTGTCATCGGAGGTTTGGTTATCTCTATGTATCTGCCGATTTTCAAGATGGCTTCCATCGTTTGATCTTGTACAGATCAGTTGCATTCGTTGGTTTCCAGCTACCATGCAGCGATTATTTGAGCTGATATGCGCCTGATTTTTTATCGTGCACTGGCTGCGCTTGTTATTGCCGTTGTGGTAACGCTCTGGATTTATCCCACTTTATTACCGATGCAAAAACAGCTGATGATGGTCTCAGGAGGTCTGTTCTTAATCCTGCTGCTGCTACAGTCGGCTCTGGTTATCAATGAGGTTCCGGGAAAGAGACAATGGATTTTCCAGCACGCATCTGACATCGTACTTTCCAGCCTGTTGATTTTTTCCAGTGGCGGGTTGCTCAGCCCGTTCTATTTCTTATTTGGTTTGATTATTATTGCATCAGGCACTTATGCTCTCCAGGCAATGCCGCTTGCGATGAGTGCCCTGGCATGTTCCGGATATTTGGCTGCAGTGTATGGAGATATCTGGCTGATACATCACTTGGATGTGAATACACAGCAGGCATTGCATCTATTGCTACAAGTTTCCGCCCTTATGCTGGTTGGCGGTGTCATGGCTTATATTGCCAGGCACCAGGCCAGTCTGCGTGCAAGCAGCGACAAGATTTTTCGCCAACACAGAAGGCTCAAGGATATACATGACAACATTATGGCGGAGATGCGTGAGGGTGTCATTGTACTGGACAGCACCTTGCATGTCAGTGATATGAATGAATCGGCAACTACCCTGCTGGGGAAACAGTCGGTTGATGCTCTACTTGCCATTCCTGCCCTGGATGCTTTTTTTTGCAAGCCACTGTTGCCGGAAGTTCAATGTGAATATGATCATCATGGACGCACGTTGCTGTTGACTGTCCGAAAATTAACTCCGGATGTTGATGCAGCATGGTTGCTGACGTTGGTGGATATCTCCGAAATCAGGCATCTCGAGAAGCAGTTGATTCAGCAGGAAAAAATGGCGCTTCTCGGCAAAATGTCAGCCACACTGGCACATGAAATCCGCAACCCGATTCATACCATGGCTCAGGGGCTGGAGATCATGGCTAGAACATCTGAAAGCAATGTCGATATTCAGGGGATTCTGCGTGATGAAATGATGCGTTTAAACAGGTTGGCCAATATGCTGCTGGAATATTCGAGGCCATTGCACCCGGCTCCTGTTCAAACCTATATGCCGGAAGTGATTAAATCATCCCTGAATCAGCTGGATATTACAGGCTGCAGAAAGGTAAACTGGCAATGCTTTGTGGATGAATTACTGATAGACAGCGATCATTTCCGGCTGGTAATGGATAACCTGTTATCCAATGCACTGGCTTACCGGTACCCTGATAGTGATGTCACGGTTTGCCTTGATGCAGACGAAATATCCTGGATGCTTCGCGTTGACAATGAAGGTGATATTCCAGAAGTAATTCGCGAAAAGCTGTTTGAGCCGTTTATCAGCAGCAGTTCGAATGGAATAGGTCTGGGGCTGGCGACCGTGCAACAGGTTTGTATCGCCAATGACTGGACAGTTGAGTCTGGTTTTAAAGACGGAAAGGTCTGTTTCACAATCCGGGGGTTACTACAACCAGAGATGGTGAATATGCCGGAGCATGGCCAGAATGATATGAGCAGGGAGGTGGCGAATGGCTGAAATTTTGCTTGTCGAAGATGAAGCAAACGCTCGCAAGATACTTTCACTGGGGCTGGAATTGCAGGGGCACCAGGTATCTAGCTGTGCATCACCCGGAGAAGCCGACAAACAGCTGCAGACCCGAACTTTCGATGTGGTGTTGACCGATTTGCGAATGGAGGATCGTGATGCGGGTCTGGAAGTTATCGATATGGCCCGAAAACAGCAACCGCACGCACGGGTATTGTTACTAACGGCCTATGCAAGCGCTGATACAGCAGTCGCTGCCATGAAACAGGGGGCATTTGATTACCTGACCAAACCGGCATCGGGCGAAGAATTAGCGTCAGCCGTCGAGCGGGCTTTGTTTGATGCTGCATCTGATAGCGTTGAATCCAGGCATAGCAAGCGGGGGATGGAGCCGGGGTCGGAGCAGCCATCTGTGGCTGCCGCTGCGGGAGAAATGCTGATAGGAGAATCCGAGCCAATGCAGCGGGTACGGGATCGATTAAAACGATCAGCAAACTCTGATTTTACCGTATTGATTTCAGGCGAGTCGGGGACGGGCAAGGAACTGGCGGCGCGGATGGTTCATGTGTACTCCAACCGTGCCAAGGGAGTTTTTATTCCGGTGCACTGCGGGGCTATTCCCGATGGGCTGTTTGAATCCGAGCTGTTCGGGCATTGTAGAGGAGCATTTACCGGAGCTGAGTTTGATCGTGCCGGTCTGATTGAATCGGCCAATGGCGGCACCCTGTTTCTTGATGAGGTGGGGGAGTTGCCTCTATCTGTTCAGGTTAAACTGCTGAGAGTATTGCAGGATAAACGGGTACGCCGTGTTGGTGCGGACAGGGAACATGATGTGGATGCGCGCGTTATTGCTGCCACCAACCGTGATCTGGAAGCTGAAGTGCGGCGGGGGAATTTTCGTGAGGATCTGTTTTTTCGGTTGAATGTTGTGCCGGTGCATATGCCGCCATTAAGACAGCACAAGGAAGATATTCCTTTGCTGGCCAGAGCAATTACACGTCAATATAGCGAGGGACGTTCCCGGTTGACCGATGACTGTTTGCGTAAACTGGTTTCATTGCCATTTATGGGCAATGTGCGGGAGTTGGAAAATCTGTTGCAGCGTATGTTAGCGCTGGCTGAAACCAGTGATTTGGATTTAAAGCTGCTGACTGAGGTGTATTCCGGTGTGCATACCGGTTCGGAAGTATCGCTGGATAACATGCAGGAACAGGAGGGTGATCTGGATGCATGGGTGGCTGTGATTGAACAGCAGTTGATAGATGAAGCGCTTGCCAGAACCGGAGGCAATATTACCAAAGCCGCCAAAGAACTGGGTATCAGTTTTCGTTCACTCAGGTATCGGCTGAAAAAGACATTCCCTTCAAATGAGAAAGCATGACAGCGATGATCGCACTGTCTGGCATCATCGGTTTAATTGTAGGAAGTTTTGCCAATGTCTGCGTATACCGGATGCCACGGCGTGAATCGGTCATATTTCCCGGCAGTCATTGCCCTGCATGCCATCATGCCATTGCAGCCTGTGATAATATACCGTTGCTATCATGGTTGATACTGGGAGGGAAATGCCGCCACTGTAGCATTCCGATTTCATGGCGTTATCCGCTGCTTGAACTGCTGATGGGCCTAAGCTGGGGTTTGCTGGCCTGGCATTTCGGAGCAGTGCCCGAGCTTGCTGTAGCATTATGTCTGTTTTTTCTGCTTTGGGTACTGAGCTTTATTGATCTGGAAACAGGCTTGTTACCCAATGCCCTGACCTATCCGGGCATTGTTCTCGGGCTGTTTTTTTCCTGGTGGCTGGGTCATTGGCAGGATGCCCTGATCGGGGCAATAGCCGGTTATGGTATATTCTGGCTGATTGCCCGGCTGTTTTTACGGCTGACCGGACGTGAAGGCATGGGTTATGGGGATTTTAAACTATTGGCGATGCTGGGCGCTTTTATGGGTTGGCAGGCATTGCCCTTTGTTATTTTTGCTTCGTCCGTGGTTGGTACGTTCGCAGGTATTATCATTCTATTGCTGGCAAGACAGGGTTTACGCACCGAGATCCCGTTCGGCCCGTATCTGGCTGTAGCAGGCATGGCCTGGTTTGTCTGGGGCAGTGAGATATTGGCGTGGTATATCGGTTTGACCGGTATTAACACATGAGTCCGCATCGTGTCGGCTTGACCGGCGGCATTGGCACTGGCAAGAGCACCGTGGCCGGTATCTTTGCCGGCCTGGGAATTCCAGTTCTTGATCTGGATGAAGTTGGCCAAACTGTAGTTCAAAGCGACAGTTCGGGATTAAAACAGCTGGTCGAGGCCTTTGGTACGAACATCCTGAATCATGATGGTTCATTGAACAGGAAAGCTATGGCTCGGCACTGTTTTTCTGATGCAGACCGGACAGCAAAACTCAATGCCATTATGCATCCGTTAATTTGGCAGGTCGAGGAGAACTGGCTGAGTCAACAGCAGGGCGATTATGCTATCATTGAAGCATCAGTGTTACTGGAATCCGGTGGTGCCGGGCGGATGGATGTAGTGATTGTTGTGCTTGCCGACATGATGTTGAGGCGCGACCGGGTGTTGGCCAGAGGAAAGAACACCGCTGCGGAATTTAATGCCATTGTTGCACGTCAGTGTACGGATACAAAGCGCCGTGAGGCGGCTGATTTTATCATAACCAATGAAGGCAGTCTGACACAATTACGACAGCAGGTTATCGATATAGAGCGTTTATTATACAAGCAGATTCATGCAAATTAAGCTGGTTTGGTTTTAGTATACTATATTGATGGTGGCTGTGGGTGCTTGATTTGTAAGGAAAGAGGAAATCACACGTTTCTTTTCATGATCTGAATACCCGGGGTGAACGCTCGGGGTTGACACAGAATCCGGATGCATATAGAAATCCGTCCGTTGCCGTGGGGTCTCCCGGCATTCCGGTTGCTCATTTGGACTGGTTATGAGTCAACTTATCGTCAGCCGTTATTTGTTAAGCATTCATTCGTTGTCACCCATTATTTGTATCAGCGCATACTATTATTTCCACCGCTGATCGTATCTATTATTTGGAGTATTCTTAATGTCTCAGGAAAGTGAAATACCACAGAAAGTGGAAGATTCTGCAATATCTGCTGAAAACGGGGAGGTAAAACCCCGTCGCCGGGGGCGTCCGCGCAAAGTGGTAGAAAACCCGGCAACTGATCCGGTTCATGCAAAAGAAAACCAGCCGAAAAAAGAACAGATCGAGGATAAGCCCCGTCGTCGGGGTCGGCCTCGCAAGGTAGATAGCCAGGAAAGCGCCGGCAAAGAAGCAGCAGCAGGGCCAGATTCGAAAGAAGCAGGCCAGGAAGTAAACCATGAACAGGCCCATCGCGGACGCTGGAAAAAGGGTGACCGCAATAACAAACGTGGTCGTCGCGATGAGTCAGAAGAGAAAATTTCCGATGAAATGGAAGGTATCACACTGCACCTAAAAGAGATTTCGGCTAAATCTCCAACCGAACTGTTGGAACTAGCCGATTCGTATGATATCGATAATGCAGCAGGCATGCGCAAGCAGGAGCAGGTATCCGCTATTCTACGTGCCCATGGTCTACGCAGCGGCACGATTTACAGCGAAGGTGTACTCGAGATCCTGCCTGACGGTTTCGGCTTCCTGCGTTCTCCTGATGCCAATTATTTATCCGGGCCGGATGATGTGTATGTGTCGGGTCATCAGATTCGGCGATTTTTCCTGCGCAAGGGTGATACGGTAGCTGGAGAAATCAGGCCGCCACGCCGGGGCGAAAAATATTTTGCACTGAAAACAGTTGATACGGCCAACGGAGAATCTCCGGAACAGGCTCGTACCAAGGTACTGTTTGATAATCTTACGCCGTTGTATCCGAATGAGCGGCTGCATATGGAAATCGAGAATCCAACAAAAAAGGATATGACCGGTCGTATCATTGATATCGTTGCCCCGATTGGTAAAGGCAAGCGCGCACTGCTGGTGGCTCCGCCGCGCACCGGTAAAACAGTGATGATGCAGTCGATCGCCCATTCGATTGAAGCCAATCACCCGGATGTGGAATTAATGGTATTGCTGATCGATGAACGTCCGGAGGAAGTAACGGATATGAAACGTTCGGTGAACGGAGAGGTGATTTCCTCTACGTTTGATGAGCCGGCTCAGCGCCATGTTCAGGTATCTGAAATGGTGATCGAAAAGGCCAAGCGACTGGTTGAGCATGGCAAGGATGTGGTCATTCTTCTCGATTCGGTTACCCGGCTTGCTCGCGCTTATAACACGGTGGTTCCATCCTCCGGCAAGATTCTTACCGGTGGTGTGGATGCCAATGCACTGCATCGTCCCAAGCGTTTCTTTGGTGCGGCCCGCAATATTGAAGGAGGCGGTTCCCTGACC
Organism: Mariprofundus sp.; assembly: GCA_030951095.1. GTDB lineage: Bacteria > Pseudomonadota > Zetaproteobacteria > Mariprofundales > Mariprofundaceae > Mariprofundus. Next base: position 8,268 of record JAUZQI010000098.1, read on the forward strand.
ATTATTGCTACGGCGCTGGTCGAAACCGGCTCGAAGATGGATGAAGTGATTTTCGAAGAATTCAAGGGTACCGGTAACATGGAAATTAAGCTGGATCGAAAATTAACCGATAAACGTGTTTTCCCCTCCATTGATATTGCGCCGTCCGGCACGCGTAAGGAAGAGTTGCTGACCCCCCCCGACGATCTTCAAAAAGTGTGGATTCTGCGCAAGATTCTCTCTCCAATGGGCACTATCGATGCGATGGAGTTCATGCTTGATAAACTGAGTCCGACCAAAAGCAATGCTGAATTTTTTGATCGGATGAATCAGTAGGATAGTAGTATGTAGGTGAGGCGTCTGGGGTTGGGAGAAAAGCACCTCACCCTCCTCACGTTCTCATATGCTACAAGCCCAGTGCATCCGGCAGCTGGTGAAATGTCGGGATGTGGAAATCCCATTGCTTGCCACCTTTACGGGTGATCCAAACTGTTTTACAGCCCAGCTCTCTGGCTACCCGTAAATTGTCGGCCATATCATCCACCACCAGTGTACGGGCAGGTGTACAGTTTTCTGCTTCAATGAGTCTGGTCAGTGTCTGTTTGCATGGTTTGGGGATATAGCTATTGAAACGTATATCGTAGATCATGTCAAAATGATGGGCTATGCCCAGCGTTCCGAGAATCTTCTCGGCATGTTCACGGATACCATTGGTGTGAATAACCTTTCGTGCAGGCAGGCGCCCTAACGCAGTATCCAACGGCTTGTCCTTGCCAAGAATTTCATGTGCATCAATATCATGTACATCCTGCAAAAACGGTTCGGCTTCCATATCGTGATGGAGCATCATACCGCGCAATGTGGTGCCATATTTTTTCCAGTACTGCACTCGCAGTCTGTCGGCTTCTTCGCTACTTACTCCGAGCTCATGGGCTACAAATGCAGTCATGCGCTTGTCCATGCGCGCAAATACACCGGAATCGGCAGCATAAAGTGTATTGTCGAGATCAATGACAGCCAGATCAAATGGCATGGTATGATGCCATCAGCATGTTTTTATATGTGGAATCAACCAAGTATCCGTCTTTTTTTCATGTCAGAATGGTAATCGTATTCAACAGAATACAGAAGCTTGCAGGGTGGTTGCTATATCAGGGATTGATATCGCCATGAGAGAAAACAAGACGGAGGATTTGGTTACCGTTATTCCTGCACGAATAATTGTCTGAACAAGATTGAGTCCACAAATAAAAAGAGGCGAGCTTCTGCTCGCCTCTTTTTATGTTCTATCAATCAAGGTGTTTAGTCTTCGAGCAGTGCTTTCATGGACAGGCGAATGCGACCATTGCGATCCACATCGAGCACTTTCACACGAACTTCCTGACCTTCTTTTAGTTCATCAGCCACTTTTTCGACACGATGATTGGCGATTTGTGAAATATGTACCAAGCCATCCGTGCCGCCGACGACACGCACGAATGCGCCGAAATCCATCAGCTTGACGACTTTACCATTATAGATGGCACCGACTTCGACTTCAGCCACGATATCTTCGATCATCTTCTTGGCAGCTTCGCCGGCATCACCGGTGACTGCAAAGATTTTGATTGTGCCATCGTCGTCGATATCCACCTTGGCACCGGTCTCTTCCACGATACCGCGAATCACTTTACC
>JAUZQI010000099.1 GCA_030951095.1 Mariprofundus sp.
GATCCGGTTAATTATGGTGGCATAACCGCTGGTCTGGTTCCAGCTAAAAACCTTCTGATGTTCAAACAGCTCGGCGATCTGGTGGTTCCCAATACTGCCACCGATGCTCTGGCTGCGGCCTTTGGCATGAAACAGGTTGCCGCATCGCCAGCTGCTGCGATATGGCCACTGGGTGTGGTTCCATCCCCATTCATGGGCAACGGTTTTACTTTCTTCACCAATGGTACGCATTCATCATTCCTGAAACCTGATCCACCGGCACCAAGTCTTGTCGGACTGGATGTGATTACTGAAATGCAGACCGAAACTGCAACTTATCTGGGCAGCGCTTTGATAGGGCCTGCAACTGTCGTGATTAGTGGCGCTACCGCCAGTGCTGCGGCCATTACGACAATCATGCAATGAGGGGGGAGATGAATATGCGTAGATTTACTTTATTCACAGCATCAGCGCTGATGGGGCTGATGAGTTTGCAAGCCCATGCCAGTGGATTCCAGATTGGTGAGCAGGGGGCCAGGGCGATGGGTATGGGCAATGCGTTTACCGCAGTTGCCGATGATCCCTCCGCCCAGTGGTTTAATCCGGCCGGGTCGGCATTTCAGCCGGGTACTCAGATTATGGCAGGAGGCGAGATCATCATTGTTCCGAGTAGTGATTTCACCACCAATGCACTGAATCCGGCTCATCCGGCCACGACATCATCAAACAGTAAGGTGATAGGCATCCCACATTTTTATGTCAGCCACGGCTTTGAAAACAGTCCAATTACGATAGGTATGGGTATCAATGCACCCTTTGGTCTGGAAACGGACTGGCCTGGAAATTCGCCGTTTGCGACATCCAATACCTTTTCACAACTCAAAACGATTAATTTCAATCCCAACATTACATGGAGAATCAATGATAACCTCGCCATTGCAGCAGGATTTGACTACGTTTTTCTGGATAAGGTGAGGCTGAATAATTCGGCCCAACTACTGGAAGGTGATGGTGATGGCTGGGGTGGTAATGTGGCTCTGATGTATCGTAATGATCAGTTCCGTTTTGGCGTATCATATCGCAGTCGCGTCAGCCTGGATATTAATAATGGAACGGTGATTGGTGGTGCCGCTTTGGCCAGGCTGGGTGCGCCATTTGCAGTAGGCGCGGTTGGAACGGCCAGCACCAAGGTTGTATTGCCGGATCAAGTGAATGTTGGCCTGGCTTATTCCCCCAACGAGGACTGGATTTTCTCACTGGATGTCGATTGGGTGAACTGGGCAACATTCGATAATCTGGATTTTCATTATGCACCTTCAGTTGTGGCGACTGCGTTAACCGGAGGTACGAATTTTCGTACTCTACCGGAAAATTGGAGCGCCCAGGTTGCAATACGTGCAGGAGCACAATGGCAATTTTCTCCTGATATTAGTTTGCGGGGTGGCTATACCTTTGATCCGACACCTGTCGATGATCGATTCTTTACCCCCGGCATTCCTGACCGCGACAGGCATTTATTTACGGTCGGTGCCGGTTATAACGTCAGCCAGGCACTGACACTCGATATGGCTTATATGTTTGTTTATTTCGTTGATCGGGATCAAACGGCATCGACAGGTACGAATGCAGTGCGCAATGGTAATTATTCAGGCACTGCTCATATCGTTGCCGGGTCGCTGGTTTATCGGTTTTAGCTTGTGCGGATACATGAAGAGTATTTTTTACCATCATGAACTCTTCTGAATGATGAAAAGAGGCTCTTTGGAGCCTCTTTTTGTTGGTTTGATGAAAGATAAACAGCTATACTGAGGACAAAACAGGTATTGATGGAGGTTGCTATGTTCTGGATTCTGTTGCTCATTGTTGTGTTTGGACTGTTGTTTCTGCTGACTCGAGGCGGTATTGGATTGCAGGCATGGCTTGGAATATTGGCGATGGCCGATGTGGTGTTGATGGTTGCCGGCATGAGTGGATGGATTGGTTTTGTGCTGTTGCTGATGATTGCCGCAGCCTTTGTCTTTTTTGCGGTGGATGATATTCGCAAGAAATGGGTGACTGCACCGGTTAAAAACCTCATAGAGAAATCACTGCCGCCGATGTCCGATACAGAAAAAGCAGCCATTGAGGCAGGAACCGTGTGGTGGGATGCGGAGCTGTTTCAGGGGAATCCGGACTGGGATGTACTCCTGAAAACTAAAGTTCCGAAATTAACAGAAGAGGAACAGGCGTTTGTCGATGGTCCGACCGAGGTGCTTTGTGGCATGCTGGATGACTGGCAGATCAATCATGAATTGCGTGATCTACCGCAGTCGGTCTGGGATTTTATCAAACAGAATGGCTTTTTCGCCATGATTATTCCGAAATTTTATGGGGGACTGGAATTTTCTGCCTACGCGCATTCGTGCGTGATTCAGAAAATTGCCAGTCGTAGTTCAGCTGCTGCGGTCACCGTGATGGTACCCAATTCATTGGGCCCGGCAGAGTTGTTGATTGCTTACGGTACGGAAGAGCAAAAGGCTTATTACCTGCCGCGTTTGGCCAGTGGCAAGGAGGTGCCCTGTTTCGCTTTAACCGCTCCGTCGGCAGGTTCAGATGCGGGGGCGATTCCGGATACAGGAATTGTGTGCAAGGCTGAGTTCGAGGGTAAGGAGGCGCTTGGTCTGCTGTTGAATTGGGAAAAACGTTATATCACGCTTGGTCCGGTGGCTACGGTGCTTGGGCTGGCATTTCATGTCTACGACCCTGAACATTTACTGGGTGAAAAAGATGATCTTGGTATCACCTGCGCCTTGATTCCGGTCGGGATACCCGGGGTGGACATTGGGCGAAGGCATGACCCGTTGAATATCGCTTTCCAGAACGGCCCCAATTCAGGCAAGGATGTGTTTATTCCGATGGATCGGGTGATCGGAGGGCAGGATATGATCGGCAAGGGCTGGCGTATGCTGGTCGAACGGTTATCGATCGGGCGCGGCATTTCACTGCCATCGCTGAGTGCTGCGGCAGGTAAAATGGCCTGCGATACGACCGGTGCTTATGCGCGTTTGCGCAAGCAGTTTAAAACCTCCATTGGTCGTTTTGAAGGCGTGGAAGAAGCATTGGCTCGCATCGGCGGTTTGACTTATATGGTAGATGCGGGCGTACGGCTGACGACTTCAGCGCTGGATGCCGGTGAAAAGCCGGCTGTGGTGACGGCGATTGCCAAGCGCTATCTCACTGAATCCATGCGGCAGGTCATCAATGATGCCATGGATGTGCATGGTGGTCGGGGGATATGCATGGGGCCGTCGAATTATCTCGGGCGTACTTATCAATCTATTCCAGTGGCGATTACAGTGGAAGGTGCCAATATCCTGACCCGCAGCATGATGGTGTTCGGACAAGGGGCGATGCGGTGCCACCCATACCTGCAGGAGGAGATTGAAGCAGCTTCCATAGACGGAGAAGAGGGTGTGAATCGCTTCGACAAGGCGCTGATGTCACATCTTGCCTATACCATCGCCAATGCGGCACGGGCTGTGCTTTATGGCGTTTCAGGAGGCTGGTTGGCTCCATCTCCGGTGGCAGGTGTGACAGCACGGTATTATAAGCAGATCGCCCGTTTTAGTGCAGCTACCTCGGCCATGGCTGATCTGGCTTTACTGGTTCTGGGGGGCAGCTTAAAACGCAAGGAATCGATTTCAGGGCGGTTTGCTGATGCACTGGCCTATCTGTATCTCTGCTCGGCTGTGTTGAAACGTTTTGAAGATGATGGACGCCCGAAAGCGGATTTACCATTGGTACACTGGGCTTGCCAGTTCTGTCTATATCAGGTGCAACAGGCACTGGATGGCGTGATCAGGAATTTCCCTGTTCGCCCGGTGGCCTGGAAGATGCGGGTCTGGGCTTTTCCTTTGGGACGTCGGTTACATTTGCCCGGGGATCATTTGACACATCAGGTGGCCAGCATGCTGATTGAGCCCTCTGCTTCACGCGATCGCTTGATTGCAGGGATTTACGCACCGGATTCCGAGGATGATTTAACCGGTCGATTGCACCATGCCATGACCATGAGCATCCGCGCAGAACCTGTTGAACGCAAACTGCGCAACAACGGTAAAATACACGGGCCGGATCAATCTTATGATGTTTGGATAGAGAACCTGGTAAACGAACATGCATTAAGCAGGGAAGAAGCCGATCTTCTGAAAGCTACGCGATCAGCCGTAAGAGCTGCGATTATGGTAGATGATTTTTCAGTCGATGAGTGGGGCTGATCGGGTCAAAAAACTTACTGGCTCGGCGCACTCGTACATCTGCGGCATTCCATTACTGCAGGTACAAAGTTGTGCAGAGAAAATTTTGCTATGGGGAGGCGCTGATTTATTGCATCCAGCAAGAATGCAGTGAAATATCAGAGATATCGTTTGGCTTTTGAACTCCATGAGCTGTTCGGGTAATTATGCCGGAGCAATAAGGCAATTTGATGAGCATCCGTTGCCAGTCCCATTTTGGCATAGGATGCAGCAAGATAATACAATGACTCCTCAATGGAGGGTGTTGTCTGGTATAAACGAACTACACCCTGGAAACGATTGGCGGCAGCTACGAAATGATCTTTATCATAATAAAATTTACCAACTGTCAATTCGTGTTTGGCCAGTGAATTGTACAGCAATTGCAAGCGGCTTTTACCGTCTTTGGCATAGGCGCTTTCGGGATGCTCATTAAGCAGTCGTTTGAAGGCGTCGATAGCCAACTGGTTCATGCTTGCATCCTTTTCAGCTGATGAACGTTGCTTGTAATAGCTCATCGCCAACATGTATTTGGCATAGTCCACATTTGTATGGCGTGGATGGCTTTCAATAAAACGCTTACTTAGCGTTTCAGACAGAATATATTGAGTATCTTTGTAGGCCGCAAAAATACGCAGCAGATCAGCCTGGGTAGCGTAGCGGCTATAAGGATATTTGGTGCTGAATTTTTCCAAATCCATGGCTACGATACCATAACTGCCTTTCTTCATGAGAAGTTTAGCTTCCTCATACTTTTGCTGGGCACCACTCTTGTATTGTTTGTCATTGCTAGCGCAGCCATTCATCAGGGCGATAGCGAGAAGGGCCAGGATCAATTTGGAAAGGTTCAGGTTCATCGGCGAAGCTTACGTGCTGGGTGGGGTGGCGACAATGGCAAGGTGACGACCAGAGTTTTTGCCATCACGTCTAAAGGAGAAAAAACGTTCAGGGTCACATGCCGTACAGGCTCTGATTGTTTCAATATGAACGCCGGTTATACCGGACTCGATCAGTTGTAGCCGGTTAATCTCCTGCAGATCAGCGTGGATCTCCGGTGTGTGAAAAATACAGTTTGCTGCGCCTGCCGTGCTTTCCTTCAGGGCAGTGGCTGTTTCATTATCAATGGCGAAACAGCAGGGGCCTATACAGGGGCCAAGTGAGGCCAACAGGTTTTTCCGTTTTGCGCCATATTCAAGCATGGATTGGATCGCGTGTTTGACGATGCCAGCGACTGTACCGCGCCAGCCGGCGTGCACGGCTGCAATCATTCCTGTTTTTGGATCAGCCAGCAGGACAGGCAGGCAATCTGCCACGCGTACGGCGATTGCTGTATTGGGCTGATTGCTCATTAAAATATCTGCATGCTGTTGATGCATGTGCCCCTGTCCGCTACACCATAGCCGATCTGTTTGGTGAACCTGAATGGCCTGATGTGGTATGGATGGCAGTGCAGCAGCTATGATTAGTCGATGCAGGTTATGTTCGATATTGTTATCCGAATCTCCAAGCCCGCTACCAAAATTCTGTTTATCAAATGGAGCAGGACTGATGCCGCCATGCCGCAGCGTAAAAATTCCATTAAAGCCATGGTTGGACAGTATTTTCGAGTGTATAAAAGCGGGGTCAGCCATAATTTTCAGTCAGTGCATTGGTGAGTCGCTTTAAATCATCCGGCAGGGGAGCCTTGAAACTAAGGAGCTGACCGCTGAGCGGGTGTGAAAATTCCAGTAGTTGCGCATGAAGAGCCTGATGATTGAGGGAACGAATGGCTGTTCGTGTTGGTTCTGGGATATCCATGGCGGGGTTGTAGCTGCGGGCATAGACCGGGTCTCCGAGAATGGGCAGTTTTTCATAAGACAGGTGTACGCGAATCTGGTGTGTGCGACCAGTATGCAAGCGCAAACGTAACCGACTGAATGGGCCGAACGACTGTTCGACCTCGGCATCTGTAATTGCGTCGCGCCCATTTTCATTCACTGCCATTTTCTGACGATGTTGCGGATGGCGGCCAATGGGCAGTTCGATGCGCTTTTTATGCCAGCGAGGATTGCCTCTGCACCATGCGATGTATTGGCGGTTCAGGTCATGCTTTGCAAACATCTCGGTGAGTTGACGATGGGCGATTTCACTTTTGGCGATCACAAGACTGCCGGACGTACCTTTATCCAGACTGTGAACGATGCCGGGTCGTTGCATGCCATTGATGCCGGGCAGTGATTCACAGTGGTGCAGCAGTGCATGTACCAGTGTGCCATGATCATGGCCATGGGCCGGATGCACTACCATGCCTGCTGGTTTATTCAGCACAATCAGGTGCTCATCTTCAAACAGAATATCGAGCGGGATATCTTCTGCCTCGAGCTTGAGTGGTACCAGGGCCGGAATATTCAACAGATAGGTTTCATTTTCTCTGACGCGTAACGAGGCCTGTCTCATGATTTTGCCCGCCATGTTTTGAACATTTTCATTTTTCAGCAACTGCTGAATATGATTTCGGCTCAGGCCACTGAGTTTGGTCAATGCAGCATCGAGGCGTTGGCCATCCTGAGTTTCATCAATTGTGAAACGCAGTTGTTCATTGTATGCCGATTCGTTCACCAGGATCTGGTTACACTTATTCTGGCTGTAGCGATATAGCCATTTTTGTTGCGTTTCAAGGCATTTTGAGCGAAGTGTGCTGAATGCACATAAGCGAGAAACAACGTTGCAGCCGTGCATTGTGGCATATCCCGCAGGGCTGTGACCGAAGGAAATATCCATGGTGCGCCCCAGCCTAGTTCAAAAAAATCGAGGCCATTCAGCGTTGCCTGTCGTTTATTTGGAATAACCAACAACGCTCCTTGCATCTTGACTGGCCCAGATTGTTCCAAAAACCGGGGCAGCAGCGCTTCAATCAGAATAAACGTGAACAGGCCCTAGCTCTTGGCGGTGTTCTCAGGAGTAGCAGCTTTGGGAGCTGTTGCTGGTGTTTCCTGATTCTGAATTGGCGCAGCTGCAGCATTATTAGCTGCTGCAGGACGTCTGCGTCTGCGCCTGCGTCTACGTTTTTTTACTTCACCGGGTGCGGCATCACCATTGTTTTTATCGGCTGCAGCCGTTTCTTTTACCTTGACCGTTTTTTGCTTTTTGTTGTTCTGCTGCAGATCTTTATCACCGGTTGTTTTAACAGCGGTGTTTTTTTGCCCTGATGGACGCTTGCGGTTTTTGTTACCGCCACGTTTGCGTCGTTTTGGCTGCCCTTCTTGTTTCTGCGTTCCTTCTTTCGTGGCAGTTTTGTCTCCTACAGGTTTCTTTTTCTTTTGCCCGGTAAAAAATCCAATCAGGGAGTTCAAAGGACTGGCCTTTTTTTCTTCCTTGCTTGTGGGCGATGGCACCGGTGTAGGAATTCCAACAACAGGTTTGACAGGTTTTAATTTTTTAGCATTGCGCGGTGGCTTGATGCGTCTGCTGGTATCTTCAAGCACTTCAATACGTTGCTGATTATTTTCACTCCATTGTCGTTCAATCCTGTAGTGGGGAATATCCAGATCGGGACGAATCTGTAACGTAATCTGTATTTCATAGGCTTCTTCAATGCGGGCAAGATTGGCGCGTTTGTTGTTCATCAGGTATTCGCCGGTATCTGATGGTACCTGCACTACCAGCGTCGGTTTCTTGTCTCTTTCAGCCCAATCTTCCATTCGGGTGAGCATTTGCAGTGCCATTGAGTCCACAGTGCGGATCGAGCCGCGACCCTGACAACGGGGACATACTTCGGTGGTGGATTCACGGACGGACGGGTGCAGTCGCTGGCGAGACATTTCCAGCAGGCCAAAGCGTGAAATACGGGCGAACTGGATGCGTGCTTTATCGCGCTTGCATGCCTTCCGCAGCAATTCTTCTACTTGTTGACCGTGTTTGCGATTGGCCATATCGATAAAATCGATCACGATCAGGCCGCCGATATCACGGATACGTAATTGCCGTGCAATTTCTTCAGCCGCTTCCAGATTAATGGCCAGCGCTGTATCATCAATATGTTTGCCTTTGGTGGCGCGTGCAGAATTGACATCAATGGCGGTTAGCGCTTCGGTTGGGTCAAGAACAATCGATCCGCCTGTGCGTAAGCGGACTTCATGATCGTGAACCTCTTCGCATTGCGATTCGATACCGAAATGACGGAACAGCGGCTTTTTCCCTCGATATAATTTAACCAGTTTTTCCTTGCCCGGCAGCACGGCATGCACAAAGGCTTTGGTGCGACTGTACACCTCGTGATTATCCACCCAGATTTCCTGAATATCATCGGAAAAGTGATCGCGAATGGCACGTGTGGCCAGATCGCCCTCGAGATAAATCAGGGCAGGGGAATCGGTCGTTTCACTGGTGATGCGAATTTCATCCCACAGGCGGCGTAGATAATTATAATCGCGCTGCAGAGCTTCCAGTGTCTGATCTTTACCTGCTGTGCGGATGATCAAACCCATATTGTCCGGCACTTCCAGTTGCTTGAGGATCTCTTTCATCGAGCGCCGCTCATCATCGGAGAGTTTGCGTGAAACGCCGCCTCTGGATGTGTTTGGACTTAGAACCAAATAACGACCAGCCAGTGAAATGTTGGTGGTTAACGCTGCGCCCTTATTGCCACGTTCTTCTTTGACAACCTGCACCAGAATTTGCTGTTTGGATTCAAGCACATCCTGAATGGACAGGTTTCGCGGATTGGTGGATTTATCGACGCCATCTTTCCAGTAGTCCGGGTGAATTTCACCCAGAGGTAAGAAACCCTGACGGGCAGCGCCGTATTCGACAAAGGCAGCCTGCAGGCTAGCTTCAACCTTGGTTATTTTGCCTCTGTATATATTGCTTTTGGTCAGTGCTTTATGCGCTGATTCGATATCAAGCTCATGCAGGTATTCATCTTCAGCAATTGCCACACGACTTTCTTCATCATGTAACGCGTTGATAAGCATGCGTTTTTTTGCAGTCATGCTAGTTCCTTTGGGCGTTTGAGGAACCTGTCGATTCGAACGTAACAATGAAACCATTGTCGCAAACAGTATGATCGAACGTATGAACAACCTGTCTGTTGATTACAAAAAAACTTCACAGCGATGATTTTTCGAAGCCGTGAAGTCAGGTTAATTCAATTATTGTATTGGCTGATGTCACCGGGTTATCGGGGTATCAGCTCAAGTCACCAAACGCAGTTTATTTATGCAGGCTCAACGTTAGAGGCATCCACAGAACAGGTTCGCGTCCAGACAAGGTATCGGGATAAATGCTGTTCCTGCCATCTCATTATTGTCACTTCGATGTTGCTGTCGACTTTATCGTCTCGATTTTAACACATCGACTGTTGGAGGCTGGGATTCCCGGCTACAAATCATTACCATTGCTTGTGCGTTGCATTGTTATGCGATGCAGGAAAACACGGAGCTCACTGCATATGGCAGGGACTCTATCCAGCAAAGGCGGTTTGGCAAGAAAATGCATCATAATGATATCTTAACAGTTGATGATAGCGAAGATGGCAGTCGTCTTGATCGGGTGCTGATTCGCCATCTGGGTTCCTCACGCCGAACATTAATACTTCGTCTGATTCGCAAAGGGAATGTGCGGGTCAATAAAAAACGGAGCAAACCTGAGTCTCGTGTCAGTAGCGGTGACCGAATATTTTTACCGTTCAGTCTGAGAGAACCGGATCAACAGAGTAATGCTCACATCCCTGCATCATTACTTGGCAAAGCTGAAGCGCTGGCTGTCCTGTATGAAGACAAATATTTGTTGGCTGTGAATAAACCGACCGGGATCGTGGTCCACGGCGGTTCCGGTCATGATGCGGGGCTTATCGAAGCGCTCAAAGCATTGCATCAGCAGCCCGAATTGCGTTTGGCTCACAGACTCGATCGTGATACCTCCGGCGTGCTGCTAATGGCCAAGAACCTGGAGGCATTGAGAACCATTAACGAGTCATTTCGTAAGCGTGACATGCAGAAAACATATTTTGCCTTGGTTTCCGGGCACCCGTTTTCCCATGCCGGACGCATGACATCAAAACTGGCCAAAGGTGTGATGCGTGGTGGTGAGCGCATGGTGATTGACGTGAAAGAGGGTAAGGAATCGGTGACCGATTATCAGGTGATGATCGAGTTTGAACGTGACGGGTTCGACTATGCCATGGTCTCCCTGAATCCGCACAGTGGGCGCACCCATCAGCTGCGCGTGCAGTTACAGAACGAAGGTCACGCGATCCTCGGAGATAATAAATATGCAGACCGGGATACAATAGCCGCCTATAAAGCCCTCGGAGGCCATGGTCTGATGCTGCATGCCTGGCGTTTGCGTTTCGATCACCCGGTCACTGGCGAATTGCTTGAGCTCAGGGCGTCATGGCCGCATAACTGGAGTATGCTTTTTCAGAGGTGATTTGCTGGAACCTGACCAGAGAACGCAACCCGGAGAACTGAAACAAGTAAGCTGACCGGAAAATCCGGCCAGCTTCAGTTAGATTGCAAAATGTTTAGCTGTTCTGCTGGATACCAGTCAGGTACCAGGTCGGATCATCCGATTTCGGAGCATGCTGGAATATCCATACCTCGTTCACTTCGGCGGTTTTGTCATCGAGTGTGGTGCCGGAATCATCCAGTGTTTTTTCGCGCAGCATGGCCGTGTAGTTCACCGCGACCCACTCCAGGTCGGACTCAATCCAGCTATCAGCAATATCTGCATTCAGTGTGGCAACTTCAGTGATATTTGTTTCGCCGGGTTTCATGTCGCGACCAATACGTTTGGCTATTTCAGCAGTACAAAACTTGCGGATATCTTCAATATCATTGCCGTCCCATGCTTTTTGCATGCGTACATAAATTTCTTTGGCAGCTGGGATAAAATGCTTCTCGTTAATTTCCGGGCGCAGGGCAGCGCCGACAGGTTCACGTGGTGTGGTATCAATAATATCATCTTCTTCATGAGTATGATCAGGCGTCGATAAATCCGCAGTATAGCCGTGTGAAGATGATGATTGGCTACCTGCGTAAGAGGGTTGTCGGGTCGGGGCGCGTTTGCGCAAAAACATGAATACCAGAGCGATGATGCCACCGATCATCAGAATATCGAACAGGTTGATACCCTCAAAGGCACCACCAAAAAACAGTGACCCCAGCAACCCACCCAGAGCCAGACCGCCTAGCATACCCATCATGCCGGTTCGCGCCGATCCACGCTGACCTGCAGCAGTCGATTTTTGCGGTGTGGCCTGCCGCTGGTTGAACATGCGTGATTGCGATGGTGGGCTCACCGAGCGATGTTTTCCAAAACTCATGCCCCCGCCAAAGCGGCGCGCATCAGCATCATCCACTAACGCCAGCATGGACAGGCCAAAACCGGCAATCATGGTAAACAGGATCAATTTTTTCATTTATCAAAACCTCATGTCAGTCTGTAGATATCGAACCTTCATGCGAATCGTCATACATCACTTGTGACATACGCGCCTGAAAGGCCGCTTTTCTGAGCGTGCGATCCTTAATACTTGCTACGTCATGTGCAAGCCTACGCTTTTCCGTCAAAGATAACGGTGCCGGCTTACGGGGTATTTGTTTCGCCTTGATGCCGGCACCGGGCTGTACCCGGGATCGAATCCGGTACAAATCAGTCATACCGGCGTGTTTATAGCAGGCTTTGCGGATGTCATCCCTGAGGAAGCGAATTTGTTGCGCCATGATGGAGTGATCCACTGCGACCCATAGGCATATGCCACCATCAGCCAGAGCTTCGATCTGCAAGGGTTCTGTGCGCGCGGACATCATGGCTCCGACAACCTGCGGCCAGGCACGGCGAAGGCGGGCGATACCAATGAGTTTTTGCATGGATTCTTCGCCCAGAATCCCGGCCAGATTATCGTGCAGTCCGGTTAGCTGTGAACGGGAACGTTTGTTTCGTCTGCTCAAAACGGAAGCGTTTTACCACCAAGGATGTGGACATGCAGATGGAATACTTCCTGTCCTCCGCCGGCTCGCACGTTGACAATAACACGGTAACCACTCTCAAGTTTGAGCACTTCATCAGCAATATGCTGCACACGGCTCATGAGCATGCCGAGCAGGGCAGGGTCTTTTGCATCACTGAGTGTTGCCACATGATCCTTCGGGATCACCAGCACATGCGTTGGTGCCTTGGGATGGATATCCTTGAATGCAAAAACATCCTCATCTTCATAAACCTTGCCGGAAGGTATTTCCCCTGCAGCTATCTTACAAAACAGGCAGTCACTCATGGTATGATCCTTCGGTTCCAAATCTGTGGAACGAAGCTAGCGCAGAGGTGCGGATATGCAATTATGAATCCCGGCGAGAAGGTGGAGCAAAGAAGGAGATTGGCACTTGAGGCGGAGTAATTAGTCAGGTTGGGTCCTCAAGTCTGCTGGAAAATTTGAGCGGATAGAATCTGGAAGCTGTGCCAAGTAAGTTGGAAAAGTACAATGCATGCGGGTGGAATAGAAGTGATCCCGATGAGGTCAATGGGCACAGGGTTTTTCGTAATAAAAAAGGCCTTGATAAACGCAATGTTATCAAGGCCTTATGTTTGGTTGCGGGGGCTGGATTTGAACCAACGACCTTCGGGTTATGAGCCACATTTAGCACTATAGAATCCCTTTATTTTCAACAGTTTATGTGGTGTTCAAATTCTGTTTTCAGGCTGACTAAGTCACAATAATGTCACAATCAATTTCCATAGAGCACGATCACATGTGAATGACTGCTTCCGGCCAAACCCGGACAGTCGATATTCAGTTAACGGTTGAACTGAGTTGCCGTTTAGAGCGACAAGCGCAGCGCCTACACGGTCAGCTCGAGTGATTTGGTATAGAGTAATTTTTCTCTTCTTACTCATACTCCGATGAGTAGG